>JBAWYY010000016.1:0-16151 GCA_037143285.1 Alphaproteobacteria bacterium
AGTCGTCACCCACCCGCTTGGTGCGGGTGAAGCCGATGGCAGGCTTGGCCAAGTCGGACGCGCCCGCATTGGTCGTCATGATCAAGATGACATTGCGGAAATCGACCTGTTTGCCGTTGTGATCGGTCAGCTTCCCGTGGTCCATCACCTGCAAGAGGATGTTGAACAGATCGGGGTGGGCCTTTTCGATTTCGTCGAGCAACAGCACGCAATAGGGGTTCTGGTCGACGCCATCGGTCAATAGCCCGCCTTGATCGAAGCCGACATAGCCCGGAGGGGCGCCGATCAGCCGGGAGACCGTGTGCCGCTCCATATATTCGGACATGTCGAAGCGCAGCAGCTTGATCCCCAGCACTTCAGCCAATTGCTTAGCGACCTCGGTCTTGCCGACCCCGGTTGGCCCGGAGAATAGATAGTTGCCGATGGGCTTTTCCGGCTCGCGAAGACCTGCGCGGGCAAGCTTGATGGACGCTGCAAGCGCGTCAATCGCCTTGTCCTGGCCATAAACCACCCGGCGCAGCGTTGCTTCGATGTTCTGGAGCACACTCGCGTCGTCCTTCGACACGGTCTTCGGGGGTATCCGCGCCATCGTCGCAATGGTCGCTTCGATCTCCTCAATCCCGATCACCTTCTTGCGGCGCCCTTCGGGCACGAGCATTTGGGCGGCACCGGACTCATCGATCACGTCGATCGCTTTATCCGGCAGCTTCCGATCATGGATGTAGCGGGCAGACAGTTCCACCGCTGCCTTGATCGCCTCGGTCGTATATTTGAGGTTGTGGTACTTCTCGAAAGCGGTTTTGAGACCTTTTAGGATCTCGATCGCGTCGGGCACGGTCGGCTCGTTCACGTCGATCTTCTGGAACCGGCGCACAAGCGCGCGGTCCTTCTCGAAATACTGCCGGTACTCTTTGTAGGTGGTCGACCCGACGCAGCGGAGCGTGCCCTGCGCCAAAGCCGGCTTCAACAGGTTGGACGCATCCATCGCCCCGCCTGACGTCGCGCCCGCACCGATCACGGTATGGATCTCATCGATGAACATGATCGCCTTGGGGTGGGCCTCCACCTCCTTGATGACCTGCTTCAGCCGTTCTTCGAAATCACCGCGGTAACGCGTCCCCGCGAGCAGCGTACCCATATCGAGCGAGAACACCGTGGCATCGCTTAGCACTTCCGGCACATCGCCCTCGACGATGCGCTTGGCGAGGCCTTCCGCAATGGCGGTTTTGCCCACGCCCGGCTCGCCAACGAACAGAGGGTTGTTCTTTTGGCGACGGCAAAGGATCTGGATGGTCCGCGAAATCTCGGCATCACGGCCAATCAGAGGATCAATACGACCCTCGCGCGCCTTCTTGTTGAGATTGACGCAATAGGTATCGAGGGCATCGCCCTTCTTCTTGTCGTCCTGCGCCTTATCCTTCGGCTCTTCCGGCTCGTCCGCGCCCTTGGGCGAACGGGCCTCGGTGAGCCCTGCCCGCTTGGCAATGCCGTGAGAAATGTAGTTCACGGCATCATAGCGGGTCATGTCCTGCTCTTGCAGGAAATAGGCAGCATGGCTCTCGCGCTCGGCGAAGATCGCGACAAGCACATTGGCGCCCGTCACCTCATCGCGGCCCGATGATTGGACATGGATGACCGCGCGCTGGATCACGCGCTGGAACCCGGCGGTCGGCTTGGAATCCTCCGAGCCATCGGTGATGAGATTTTCGAGTTCCGCGTCGATATAGCCGACCAAGCTCTTCTTCAGCTTTTCCAGATCGACATTGCAGGCCTTCATCACGGCCGCCGCGTCCTGATCCTCCACCAGGGCGAGCAGCAGGTGCTCAAGCGTCGCATATTCATGCCGGCGCTCATTGGCGAGCGCGAGGGCTCGATGAAGGGATTGTTCGAGGCTGCGCGAGAATGACGGCAAGGGGTACCTCGTCTCTGTTTAAAGCGTGACTGCTCGGCGTGATCGGGAAGGACTCACTTCTTCTCCATCACGCATTGCAAAGGATGTTGATGCTTACGTGCGAAGTCCATGACTTGGGTCACTTTTGTTTCAGCGACCTCGTAGGTGTAGACGCCACACTCCCCCACGCCGTGGTGATGCACATGCAACATGATGCGCGTCGCCTCGTCAGAGGTCTTGTTGAAGAATTTCTGCAAAACGTGGACCACGAACTCCATGGGAGTGTAGTCGTCGTTCAAAATCAGCACACGATAGAGATTTGGCTTCTTCGTCTGCGGTTTCGTGCGAGCAATCACTGACGTGCCAGGTCCGCCCGGCTCGCCGCGATCCTCGCGCTTGCCGGCCATACGGGCGCCAACACCGCCAAAGAGCGGGTCGAGGGAACGCGAGGCCTTTATCGTCATGACTGCCGTTCAGGACTGCACTGTCGTGCGATCCATTCAAATTTCATGCCCGGCTGAACTCCGGCTCCTCCATATAATAGGCATCGTCAGGGCGCGCCGCTAGCGTCCACACTGTCTTATCCGTAACGCGCCTAATCCCGGGCCCTTAAGGCCAACAGAGTCTTAAGCCAACACCCCGGTTTTTGCGCGAAAGCAGGCGTTTCCGAGGACATTTTGTTGAATCCTGCCGATTTAAGATCCGCTCGGGTCGTAGAGGGCAGAGTTTGGAAACCATGCTGAACCGCTTGAGAGATTTTTTTGGGGCAAAGGACGGCGCCGTCGCCGTGATCTTTGCCGTCTCGATGTTCCCGATCACCGCATTGGTCGCGAGTGCTGTCGATTTGAGCCGCATGAGTCAAAATCAAACGCATTTGCAAGCAGCCATCGATTCTGCCGCCCTTCGCGTGGCCCGCGACGTTGCCGACGGCAAAACTTTTACCAACCTCTCGGACGAGGCGCGACGCGCCGTTGAATCGAATATCCAGAGCGGCGAACTCACCAATCTTTCGGTGAGTGCAACCATGGACAATCTCGCCGTCAACATAACCGGCAGGGCCGAGATCGCCCCGATCATGCCTGGCATCCTCAATGTCCAGGCGCTCGCCGTGACAGGCAAAAGCTCCGCCGTCTGGCGCACGAAGAAGATCGAACTGGCGCTTGTGCTCGACAACACCGGTTCCATGGCCGGGGCAAAAATCACCGCTCTCAAAGATGCCGCCAAGAACCTAGTGACCACTCTGCGCGCGGTGTCATCAAGCAATGACGCCGTTCGGATCGGGATCGTTCCCTTCGACACCGTGGTCAATATCGGCACAGGCTATCGCGACAGCGGCATCATCGACTTCTCAAGCGTCTCGCAGTCGTCTTGGACCGGCTGCGTCGCGGACCGCAACCAGCCCTATGACACCGACGATACATCGCCCGTCATCGGGCAGACCGCGACGCTTTACCCCGCGCGCAACTGCTCACTTGCGCCGATCATGCCGCTCACCAACAATTGGTCAGGCCTCACCAGCCGCATCGATCAGATGCGCGCGTCGGGAAACACCAATGTTACCATCGGCGTGGTCTGGGGATTTCACATGCTCACGAAGTCGAGCCCTTTGACGGAGGCTCGGACCGTTCAAGAAGAGCCGGATCTTGAGAAAATCATGATCCTGCTCACCGACGGCGATAACACCCAGAACCGCTGGACCACCAACTCATCTAGTATCGATGCGCGTACCGATCTCGCCTGCCGCAATGCCAAGGCGGCCGGTATTCGCATCTATACGATCCGCGTCATCAATGGCGATGAGGCGCTGCTTCGCGGCTGCGCGACCTCAAGCTCTATGTACTACGACGTGCGCGCGGCTAGCGAACTCGGCCCGGTTTTCCAGGCCATCAGCGCCGAGATCGGACAGTTGCGCCTTTCAAAGTAAAGGCTCGATGGCGCCCTTAGAAACTGAAGCGAAAAACAAAGAGCCCGGCACGGGGCCGGGCTCAATGTATTTTTGCGCCTCAGCGCCTATGGGCGCGAGACATCGGTATGAAGCGTAGATTACTTGGCCGGGGCCATCTTCTGCATGAAGCCTTCATAGGGCTTCATGGCTTCCTTGGCGAGATCGGCATAGAGCTCGCCGATCTTGGTGACGCGAGCAACAGTCGCTTCGTAGGAAGCCTTGGCGAACTCGGTCTGCACTTCGACGGCCTTATCAACCGACTTCACCGCTGCGAGCTTCTCGAAAGTCGCGGCGCCGTCTTCCATCGACTTCTTGGAAAAATCGGCCATCTCGGCGGCGATCGCCTGAACGCTCTTGAAGAAAGCGGTCGAGCTCTTCACGGCGCTGTCCATGGCTTCTTTGCCGAACGTCTGGAAATCCTGAGGCTGCATCATCTGATCGATCCTTTTGATCTGCGACCACCGCGGCCGCACCAAACCTGATTGTCCCCGGGGTGCGGACGACCAATGGTGCTTGCCTTACTGCCAATGCTGCAGAGCGTCAATTAACTTGTTGCGTCGCACAATTTACAACCTGAATAAGGATCAAGGCTTACATGCAGGAATTGCGGAGCTAATCGATCCGCAGGCGCTCCGCCTTAACCTCGTGGCAACCCCAAACGCTTACGGTGATGAAACGTTCACTCTGTTCGAGGAACGGCGTGCCGCGAGTTTGGCTGCGTATTTGCCGCGTGTTCTGGTCCGTATGACCGTGTCACCTGCGATCCGCCCGCCCTCGCACAATTGAGTCGCGGGCGGGTCGCCAGAATGGCCCCCTCCGCAATGAAGGATGGGGTCTCATGGCGATGTCCAACAGCGCCGCGCGTCTGGGGTCGGGTAAGACCGTTTTCAAACTGACCGCGCTCTCACTGGTCCTCGGCATGCTTGCGTCGATGATACCCACTGAAGCCGAGGCGCGTCGTCGCCCGCGCTCGGAGGGCTATCGGCCGGCTTATTCAGCGATCGTCGTTGACGCCAATACCGGCCGCGTCCTGCACGGCGAAAGCCCCGATGCTCACCGCTTCCCTGCGTCCGTCACCAAAGTGATGACGCTCTATATGCTCTTTGAGCAAATTGAAGCGGGCCGCTTCTCCTTGCAATCGCCGCTCCAAGTCTCCGCCGAAGCTGCAAGCCAACCACCCTCCAAGATCAATGTTCGCGCCGGCTCCACGATCACCGTTGAAGAAGCCATTCGCGCGCTCGTCACCAAATCCGCCAATGACGTCGCCGTCGTGGTTGCTGAGAACATTGGCGGCGATGAAGAGCGCTTCGCAGCCCTCATGACCCGCAAGGCTCGCGCAATCGGTATGAGCCGCACGACCTTCCGCAATGCCTCCGGTCTGCCGGATGCCGAACAGGTCACGACGGCCCGTGACTTGGCGACCCTCGGCCGCGCCATTCAGGACCGCTTCCCGCGCTACTGGCGCTATTTCCAGACCTATTCCTTCGCCTATCGCGGCGTTCATCACCGCAACCACAATCGCCTCCTCGGCCGCGTCCAGGGCGTCGATGGCATCAAAACCGGCTTTACCCGCGCATCCGGCTTCAACCTCCTCACCTCTGCCAAGCGTGGCGAGCGCCATCTCGTGGCAGTCGTCATGGGTGGCCGCACCGGTGCTGCCCGCGACGCTCGCATGCGGCAGCTTGTTGAAGCGCATATGCCCGAGGCCCATGCTGGCCGCCGCACTGCGCCAATGATCGCGGAAGCGCGTGAGACCCCAGAAGTTCGTCCGCAGCGCATCGCAGCCGCAGCCACAGTACCAGTGCCTAACCGTCGTGAGCCGGTTGCTGCCCCCGTCCCCGCAACTCCGATGGCAGCAGCCGTCGTTGCTTCCGGTCAAACGCGCAGCGGCGCATCCATGGGTGCCTCAGCCGCAGCCCCCGTCACGGCAAGCGCTCAAGTGCAGCGTCCGGTGATCCGCGCAGAGACCGCGCCGTCGCCCGCAGCAGCATCCTTAAACGGCAATCCGAACCCGCGCCCTGGCGTGCTCGGTACCTTGCCCGCTGGCACCTTGACCACCGCGAGCCTGAGCCCGCGCCCGCCGGTGCAAATGGCCCGCGCCGAGGCGGAAGCCCCAGCTCCTGCTGCCACTTCTGCCCGTCGCGGCGAATTCTCGATCCAACTCGGCGCCTTTCCGACGGAAGTCGCAGCCCGCGACACGCTGAAGGAAGCCCGCGACGCCGCAAAATCGCCGCTCGCCTCAGCCGAACCCTACACGGAGAAAGTGGAACGCGGCGCCATGACCCTCGTTCGCGCCCGCTTCTCAGGCTTCGACCGCGCCGGCGCTGATGCTGCCTGCCGGGCTCTCAAAGCCCAGGACTATGACTGCATGCTTGTTCGGAACTGATCGAACTTAGCCGTTTTTGTTCCCACCGGATCATGTTCAGGAGTTCCGGCGTTGACCACTCAGCAGCAAATCTTTGGCCATATTCACGCGCGTGGCGAGCCACGTCGAGCCACCCTGGTCGGGGTGCAGCTTCTTCATCAGCGAGCGATGAGCTTCGCGGATAGCCTGCTCGCTGGCCCCCGGGCTAAGACCCAAGATCTCATGGGCCTCCTGTTCCGACATCGCGCTGCTCATCGCAGAAGCGCCCTGCCCCGTGCTCGCGTGACCCTTCAAGTCGTCTCGCCAAAGGGGCTGCCGGCGGTCCAGATACGCCTCTAAGAGCGAGATGCTTTCGCCGTCGATATCGGCGAAGGCCTGAACAAGACGATCGACAGGGATCTGGTCGAGATCGCGCCCTTTCAGCGGGCCATCAACGAAGCGGCCACGCATCACGCCACTGTCGTGATCGAGCACCATTTCCAGGCTCGCGCTGCGCACGGTCGAGGTCTGTCCCGCAGGCTTTGCGGTACTGCCACCGCCCCAACCGCCCAGCGCGCCGGGCGTCCAGCCCATCAGTGTCATGCCGCCGATGGCAACGGGGATTGCGAGTTCAAACTGGCCTCGCGTGAGCAAGAACAGCGCGAAGGCCACCAATGCCCCACCGCCGACGCGGCGAAGCTGGGTCGAAAGCCATTTCGGGTTGGTACCGAGGAACTTATTGAGCGCGCCCGAAAACACGATCAGCGCGATGAGGCCTGCGATGAAATAGGTCATTTGATCTGACCAAGCAGCAGGCTTGCCCCGCGCCCTGAATGATTGGCAAGCGCGGTCCGTCCGCCGGCCGCAAAAATCGCGACCGCCTTCAGGAGCTCGGCAAGCTCGGCCGCAGCCCCCGGCGAGAAGCGCGCATAAGCCCCCTTGGTGATACGGGCAATCTCACGAAAAGCTGTTTCGGCTGCGGGGTCATGGCCCTCCTGAAACAGAAAGGCCGGGACACCCTTCAACGCCAAGACGCCAGCACGCGCGCAGAGATCATCAAGCCGTTCTTCCATGGCATCGCCCACGAAGACGAGCGCATGCACCCGTTCGCGAGCCGCCTCCTCTTCCGCATGGGTCAAAACCCGACCAATCTGTGTATGGCCGCCTTGGCAGGTGATCTTGCCCATGAGGGTTGCGAGGCGCGCAGGATCTGAGACGAAGCTCGACGACCGGCATTCGCCCAGGCCGCGAAAGAATACGAGCTGAATGTCCAGGCTGCCGATTTTGGCAGCTTCGCGGAACATCTCGGCTTGGATCGCACAGGCCATATCCCAGGTCGGCTGTCGGCTCATGGTCGCATCAAGCGCGAAAAGAAGTCGCCCTTTGGCGCCCGGCGCCTTCGGCGGCGCAACCGCCGCGGCTGCCTTCAAGAACGCCGACACATCCGCGGACGCCGACGTGCGAGACGGCGTCGCGGGGCGACCATCAAGAGCGGGCGGTTTGTTCTCAGCCATGCGACATCACAGATGGCCGCGTCTGGCCTCAGATGCAAGGCACGACGTGAGCTTAACCCCACTCAATGGGCCATGAAGACCGGCACCGGCGCCTTATCCAGCATGGTGCGCGTGCAGCCGCCGAGCACCATCTGCCGAAGGCGCGAATGGGCGTAGCCGCCCATCACGATCAGCCGCGCGCGAATGTTCTGCGCATGCGAAATGATGGTTTCGCCAGCACCGGCGCTCCCAGGAAGGTCGACCACGCTCACCTTCATGCCGTGATGGGCGAGCATGGGGGCGAGATCTGCGCCCGGTACGAGGTCATCGGCATGTTTATCGCCCGATACCGAGACGACCTCGACAAGGCCAGCGCGCTCCAGGAAGGGCGTGGCCTCGCCAACCGCACGCGCGGACACTGCCGTTCCATCCCAGGCGACCATGATAGTCCCGGAGGCACGATCCACAGCAAAGCCATCGGGCACCACGATCAACGGGCGACCAGATGAGAGCAATAGCGTCTCCGCAAGTTCGCGCGCCCAAATGTCCGTAGCCCGTGGGCGGCCGCAAACCGCGAGGTCGTGAAGCCGGGCTCGCTTGCCGATCCGATTGAACATAGAGTCGATGGAATCAGACACGATATCGACACTTGCGGCGATCCCGTTCATTTGAGCGGCGTGCCGGATGCTCTCGGCAATAACGCCGGCATCCTGGTCGCGGTGATTGTTCTCATCCGTGACGATGGCCTGAACCTCCGCAACGCCCGAGTAAACAACCACCGGCACGCGAATGGCGCCGATCACGACAGACAAATGAGCCTTGTGCGTGGCTGCGAGATCAATGGCATAATCAATCGCAGAGCCGGGCTTCGTGCCGTCACCGGCGATCAGTGCGAGCATGACTGTCTTGATGGACATGTTTTCCTCCGTTGTTGTGGAGACTGTAGCGGAGAGCGGCAAGGCTTGGTTTGACCGGCGTCAAACTCTAACTGCCCTTTGGTAACAACATAGCGCGCCTAAAGCGTACCAAAAGCAATCCCGCGCGCGGCAGTCAGCCACACGCGGGAAATACTCACTTCATATCACGGGAATGAGCGATTTTCGGGCGCTCAGAGCTTGGCAATCGCCTCGCCATAGGTCGCCAGATCGTCGGCGGCGATCTTCACGACCACCATCTTGTCGGGATCGCGCACGGGCTCGCCGCGCTTGATCTGGTCGACATTCTCCATGCCTTCAACGACCTTGCCCCAGACCGTGTATTGCCGATCTAGGAAGCGGGCATCATCGAAGCAGATGAAGAACTGGGAATTGGCGGAATTCGGGTTCTGCGCGCGCGCCATCGAGGTCGTGCCGCGCACATGCGGCTCAGCGTTGAACTCGGCTTTGAGGTCCGCATAGTTCGAACCGCCGGTGCCGGTGCCGCGCGGGCAACCGGTCTGGGCCATAAAGCCGTCGATGACACGATGGAACACGATCCCATCGTAGAAGCCTTCGCGGACGAGTTTCTTAATGTGATCCACGTGGCCGGGGGCGAGATCCGGGCGCATCGCGATGATCACGCGGCCCTTCGTGGTCTCAAGGATCATCGTATTTTCAGGGTCAAGGGCCATTGAAAGGTCTCTTGGGTTAGGGACGGAAGAAGTGACGGTAAGAAGAAAGGTCTTAGCGGATATCTGCTGCAATTCGCACACGGACCATGCGGTCCGGCGGTGCTGAAACCGTCCCGTTGGCGCGGGGATCGCCACGCTTGATGCGGTCAACGAATTCCATGCCGCTGATCACATTGCCGAAAACCGTGTATTGGCCGTTCAAGAACGAGCCCTCGGCGAACATGATAAAGAACTGCGAATTGGCCGAATTCGGCGCCTGAGAGCGCGCCATACCCAGTACGCCACGCACGAAGGGCTCACGAGAGAACTCAGCCGCCACATTCGGCAAATCCGAGCCACCCATGCCGGTACCCTGCGGGTCACCGGTCTGCGCCATAAAGCCTTCGATCACGCGGTGAAACACGATGCCGTCGTAAAAGCCGCGACGGGCGAGGACTTTGATGCGCTCCACATGCTTCGGCGCGAGATCCGGCCGAAGGCGGATCACCACCGGGCCGTCTTTTAGTTCGATCACCAGCGTATTTTCGCGGTCAATCCCGGCGGGAAGACGAAGAGCCGGAGCGGCGGGGGCCGTCTGCTGCGCTAGGACCTGCGGCGAGGCGACAAGGAAGAAGAGCGCAAAAAGGCTGAACAAACGGGTCATTGGCTGATCTCTGGTGAGCGCAGAATCATGCGCGGGGTTTAACCTTGGCGGCCAGCGCACTGGCGACCGCGGGGGGCACGAAGGATGTCACATTGCCACCCATGGCGGCGATTTGACGGACCAAAGTGGCAGTGATGGGGCGAACGGTTGGCGATGCCGGCAGGAACACAGTCTGCACCTCCGGCGCCATTTCCGCATTCATGCCGGCCATCTGCATTTCATAGTCGAGATCGGTGCCATCGCGCAGGCCGCGAATGAACAGGGTCGCGCCATGCCGGCGCGCCGCCCAAATCGCGAGATCGTCGAAGGTGTCGATGATCAATTCGCAATGTTCTTCTCTTGCGATGGGCCCACAGACAGTGAGCAAAAGGCTCTTACGTTCGTCCGCCGAAAACATCGGCGCCTTGCCGGGATGAACACCAATCCCGATCACCAAAACATCCGCGAGCCGGCAAGCATGACGGATCACGTCAAGGTGGCCGTTGGTGACCGGATCAAAGGAGCCGGTATAGAGGGCGACGCGCTTCGTCATGGCTGAGCGGCTTAGCGGAGGCGCGCTTGAGGCGCAAGCGAGCGCCGCGCTGGCCACGATTGCGGCGAACGGAGCGGGCGGGTTCAATGTGGCAACCCAAGGAGTTCCTTATGTCGACAGCATCTGAGACCGTGATCCTCGATTGGCTCGCCGAACGACGCGACGCGATGATCGACCTTCTGCGCGAGGTGGTCGACATCGATTCGGGCTCCTACGACAAAGCCGGCGTCGACGCGGTTGGTGAGCGCTTCAAGCGCTTCTTTGAAGACAACGGCATCCCCGCTTGGTTTGAAGCCAACGACACCTATGGCGATGCGCTGCACGCGCGCGTCGGCGACCCCGGCGCCAATGAGAAGCCGGTGCTGCTCATGGGCCATCGCGACACCGTCTTCCCCAAGGGCGAAGTGGCGCGCAGGCCTTTCACCATCGTCGGCAATCGCGCTTATGGGCCTGGCGTCTCCGACATGAAATCGGGCCTGGTGATGAACGCCTTTGTCGCCACCGCGTTCCATCACCTCGGCGGCGCCCCCTGCCCGATCAAAATACTCATGACCTCAGACGAGGAAATCGCCTCACCCTCCTCCCGCCCGGTCATTGAGCGCGAGGGACGTGCAGCTCGTTCGGTGTTCAATTCCGAACCCGCCCGCCCCTCAGGCAATGTTGTGACAAGCCGCAAGGGCGGCGTCTTCATGACCATGGAAGTCCACGGCAAAGCCGCCCATTCCGGGGGCCGCTTTACAGAGGGCATTTCCGCCATTGGCGAAATCGCCCACAAGATCATCGCGATCCATGCACTGACCGACCTCGACAGTGGCATCACCTTGAATGTGGGCCTGGTCTCAGGCGGGCAATCGGTCAACACCACCGCGCCCTATGCCCAAGCGAGCATCGATAGCCGCTACATCCAACCGGCTGACCGGAAGCGCATTGTCGACGCTATCGAGGCGATCGTCGCTCATGCGACCGTCCCTGGCACGTCCGCCAAGTTGACCATCAACGGCGAATTCGCGCCGGTTGTTGAGACGGATGCCTCCAAGGCGATCTTCGAGGCCTATCGGTCCGCCGCCAAAGATGCGGGACTGGTGGTGGCCGGCGAATTCTCAGGTGGTTGCGCCGATTCAGGCTTCACTGCCGGCGTCGGCACGCCAACCATCTGCGGCGTCGGGCCTGTGGGCACCCATGCTCACACGCCCGAGGAATATTGCGAGATCGACAGCCTTGTTCCGCGCGCTCAAGCGCTGGCTCTCGCCATTCTCCGGACCGAGATCGCCTGAGCCCCGCGGTCGTTACTCGACCGCCGGGGCCTCCACGGCCTCTCCCGCCTCACCCTCGTCATCACCTTCGTCGGTGATGCGCTCGACCGATACGGCGCGCTCGGCTTCGTGGGTGTCGAACACGATCACGCCTTGGGTCGGGCGACCGGCGAGCCGTATGCCGTTGACCGGGCAGCGGATGAGCTGGCCACCGTCGGTCACGAGCATGATCTGATCGCGCTCTTCCACCGGGAAGGAAGCAACCAACCGCCCGTTCCGCTCATTGACGGCCATGGCGACGATGCCTTTGCCGCCACGCCCCGTAATCCGGTACTCGAAGGACGAAGTACGCTTGCCATAGCCATTTTCGGAAATGGTCAGCACAATCTGCTCGGCCGCCGACATCGCGGAATAACGCTCCGGCGCCAGCGACCCATCGCCCGCTGCCTCTTCGTCCTCACCACCCTCTTCGCCAGTGACCGCACGGCGCATCTTGAGGTAGGCCGAGCGCTCTTCGGGTGTGACCTCGAAGTGGCGAACGATGGCCATAGAGATGACGCGGTCGTCATCGGCGAGCGTAATGCCGCGCACACCCATGGAGTCGCGCCCTTTGAAGACGCGCACCTCATCGATGGCAAAGCGGATGCACTGGCCGAGCGCTGTCGTCAGCATTACGTCATCGGTCTCGGACGCGACACCCACATCGACAATCGCCTCGCCCTCATCGAGCTTCATAGCGATCTTGCCGTTGCGATTGACCTGGACGAAGTCGGACAGCTTGTTGCGCCGGATCGTGCCGCGGGTGGTCGCGAACATCACGTCCAGCGTATCCCAGGTCGTCTCATCCTCGGGCAGCGACAGGATCGTGGTGATCCGCTCGTCTTGCTCCAGGGGCAGAATATTGACGAAGGCCTTGCCGCGCGCCTGGGGAGCTGCCAGCGGCAAGCGCCAGACTTTCAGCTTATAGACCTGCCCCTTGGACGAGAAGAACAGCATGGGCGTATGGGTATTCGCCACGAAGAGGCGCGTGACGAAATCCTGCTCCTTCGTCTGCATGCCCGAGCGGCCCTTGCCGCCACGGCGCTGCGCCCGATAGGTCGAGAGCGGGACGCGCTTCACATAGCCTTCATGGCTCACAGTGACGACCATATCCTCGCGCTGGATGAGATCCTCATCCTCGAAATCGCCCTCAGCTTCGGTGATTTCGGTGCGCCGAGGCGTGGCGAATTCCGCTTTGATATGAGCGAGTTCGTCCTTGATGATCGACTGGATGCGGGCGCGCGAGCGCAGGATGTCGAGATAATCAACGATTTCGGCTGCAAGCTTTGTGAGCTCATCGCCGATCTCATCGCGCCCAAGGGCGGTGAGGCGCTGCAGGCGCAAATCAAGGATCGCGCGGGCCTGGGTATCCGAAAGCTTATAGGTGCCGTCTTCAGAAATCGGATAACGCGGATCGTCAACAAGGCGGATCAGCGGCGCGATATCGGATGCGGGCCAAGCCGGTGCCATCAACCGTTCGCGGGCAGTCGCCGGATCCGGCGCCGCGCGGATGATGCGGATCACTTCATCGATATTGGCAACCGCGATGGCAAGACCGCACAAGACATGGGCGCGCTCACGAGCCTTGCCGAGAAGGTGTTTGGTCCGCCGGCTCACCACCTCTTCGCGGAAGGCGATGAAGGCAACCAGCATATCCTTGAGGTTCATCACCTCCGGACGACCGCCGTTCAACGCCACCATGTTGCAGCCGAAGCTGGACTGGAGCGAGGTGAAGCGGAAAATCTGATTAAGCACGACATCGGCCACCGCATCGCGCTTTAGCTCGATAACGATCCGCATGCCCTCGCGGTCGGACTCATCGCGATATTCCGCGATGCCTTCGATCTTCTTCTCACGGACCAACTCGGTCAGGCGTTCAAGAGTTGCGGCCTTATTCACCTGATAGGGGATCTCGGTGAAGATGATGGCTTCGCGCTCGCGCCGAACGGTCTCGATGGAGTGTTTGGCCCGCATCACGACCGAACCACGACCGGTCTGATAGGCCTGCCGAATGCCGGAGCGGCCGAGGATCAACGCACCCGTCGGGAAATCGGGCCCCGGAATGATATCCATCAACTGTTCGACTTCGATCTCGGGATTGTCGATGATCGCAACTGTGCCATCGATGATCTCACCGAGATTATGCGGCGGGATATTGGTGGCCATGCCCACCGCAATGCCGCCTGCCCCATTCACCAGTAGATTGGGGAAGCGCGCCGGCATAACCACCGGCTCGCGTTCGGAATTGTCATAGTTGTCCTGGAAGTCGACGGTATTTTTGTCGAGGTCGGAGACGATTTCTTCGGCGATCTTTTCGAGACGCACCTCCGTGTAACGCATGGCCGCCGGGGGATCGCCGTCCACCGAACCGAAATTGCCCTGCCCGTCCACGAGCATCACGCGCATGGAAAAGTCCTGCGCCATACGAACCAAGGCGTCATAGACGGACTGATCGCCGTGGGGGTGATATTTACCGATAACGTCGCCGACGACGCGGGCGGACTTACGATAGGGCTTATTCCACTCGTAGCCGTTCTCGTGCATCGAATAGAGGATGCGCCGATGGACCGGCTTCAACCCATCACGCACGTCTGGGAGCGCGCGCGACACGATCACGCTCATCGCGTAATCGAGATAGCTGCGGCGCATCTCGTCGGTGATCGAGATCGGGCGAATGTCGGTCGGGTCGGAGGGAGGAGTTCCCTCCGGCGGGGTGGTATCGTTGGCCAATGGTCTTATCTCGCGATCCAGATGCGCTCGGCGTGAGTGTTGTTCTAGCCGATTCCGCCGTTTGTCACCATCGTGACGCACGATCTGTGGACAGATGAATTATCACAGATTTTCATGAGCTTAACACAGGGAGGCCGTAACATATAGCGCCACCTGCCTTCGGGCCTGCACCGACCGGCTGCCTGGACACCTGTCACGCCTTCAAACCCGGCCGCAAAAGTCGAGGACCATAGGTTTCAGATTGCAGACGAAAGCATATTGCGGGTGACACGATGGCCCGCCGCGTGGGACAGATTGGGCAAGACCCTCGCAGGCGACCTAAAGCCCTGCCCCGAACTGGACCCTCGAGAACCGAGCGACCCATGCCCTTGGACTTCATCACTAGCGCGCTCGTCACCCTGTTCGTGATCATCGAGCCGATTGCGCTTGTTCCGGTCTTTCTGGCGCTCACCCCGGGCTTCAGTGCCGATCAACGCCGGCAAGTCGCGTGGCGGGCCTGTTTGATCGCCTTCCTGATTCTCGCCGCCTGCGCCTTCTTCGGCGATTGGCTGCTGCGCATGCTCGGGATCTCACTTCCCGCATTCCGCATTGCCGGCGGTCTCTTGGTGTTCTGGATCGCTTTTGAGATGGTCTTCGGCCTGCGCGCATCGCGCAAAGGGGACGTGGCGCGTGAGGCGATCGACAAGGAGCATATCGCCAATGTGGCGGCGTTTCCGCTCGCGATTCCCTTGCTCGCAGGCCCCGGCGCCATCACCGCGACCCTGCTGCTCGCCGGCCAAGCCGACCGCAATGTTGTTTTGATGAGCTCGCTCATTGCGGTGCTCGCCATCGTCATCGCGGTCAGCTGGCTCTGCCTCCTAGCGGCCCAAAAGGTCGACCGCCTGCTTGGCACCCTCGGCAATGTGGTGGTTTCCCGCCTCCTCGGCATCATCCTCGCAGCACTCGCCGTGCAGTTCGTCATCGACGGCGTGCGCGCGGCTTTCCGGAGCTAGCTCATGCACCGAAGAAAACCTGATGCATGATCCGCGTCGGCAGGAACGTAAACACACCTGCGATGGCCCAACCGACGGTGAGCCCGGTCATCACGTAGCGGTGCCGAGTGATGTTGCCGATGCGCCGCGCGTAGATGGCCACCACCAATTGGACCAAGGTGATAATCGACAGCAGGTGGATCCAGCTGAAAGTGAAGATCATCGGCCGCTTCGCCACAATCCAAAATGATGAGAGCGCCGTGACGGCCATCACAGCGACCCAGATCCAGCCGAGAAGCCGGTGGTTCACCCCGCCCTTCCGCCGGGAAAACTGAACAATCGTGAGCGGAATTAAGCTCAAAGCCGCAAGCGCGTGGATCTGAACGACCAGGGGAGCGGCAAGAAATGGTGCAAGCGTCATGGCAACCTCCATGCGCTCTTTATATGTAATGTTAATTCACTTTACAATATCAAAATCACGAGCTCGC
The DNA here is from genome assembly GCA_037143285.1 of Alphaproteobacteria bacterium. GTDB lineage: Bacteria > Pseudomonadota > Alphaproteobacteria > Rhizobiales > Phreatobacteraceae > Phreatobacter. The sequence continues at coordinate 15,939 of JBAWYY010000016.1, forward strand.
CGATTTTTTGCGCCCCTCGCGCATTTTGCCGACGATGCCGGTGGGGAAGAAATAGACGCTGAGCACGAAGAGCACGCCAAGGAGCAGGAGCCAGCGGTCGGGATGGAGCAATTGCGGCAGGAGCGGCAGACCCTCGGTCGCAGCCGAGCCAAGCGCCATGAGGCGCTGCAGATAGTTCTGCGCCAGAATGAAAAGCGTTGCGCCAACGACAGC
>JBAWYY010000017.1:0-16143 GCA_037143285.1 Alphaproteobacteria bacterium
CCTGAAGTTCGGTCGGGAATGGGCCCCCCCCTACACGCGTCGTATAGGCCTTGGTGATGCCGAGCACGTAGCTGACTGAGCCGGGCCCAAGACCGGACCCGATCGCTGCCTGACCGGCAACCGTGTTGGACGAGGTCACAAAGGGATAGGTGCCGTGATCGATATCGAGAAGGGTCCCTTGAGCCCCCTCAAACAGGATACGGCTGCCCGCACGACGAGCCTCATCAAGCAGTTCGAACACCGTATCGACATAGGGGAGCACGCGAGGAGCGACGCTCATCAACTCGTCGATCAGGGTGCTGGTGGCGATCTCGGGCAGGTTCAACCCGCGCCGCAGCGCATTGTGATGCGAGAGGAGACGATCAACCTTGGCCGGAAGTGAAGAGGGATCGGTAAGATCGGTCATGCGAATCGCACGACGCCCGACCTTGTCCTCGTAAGCTGGACCAATACCGCGCCCTGTCGTTCCGATCTTGGTGCCCGATCCCGCCCCTTCGCGCTGCAAATCAAGCTCGCGATGAACGGACAAAATGAGGCAGGCATTTTCGGCGACCCGCAGATTGTCACGATTGACCACAACGCCCTGTGCCGTGATGCGATCGATCTCCGAGACCAAGGCATGGGGATCGATCACCACGCCATTGCCGATAATGGAGAGTTTTCCGCCGCGCACGATGCCGGAAGGCAGAAGCGACAGCTTGTAGGTCACGCCATCGATAACCAGGGTGTGGCCGGCATTATGGCCGCCCTGAAACCGCACCACCACATCGGCTTGGCTCGACAGCCAGTCGACGATCTTACCCTTGCCCTCGTCGCCCCATTGCGAGCCGACGACCACGACATTTGCCATGGCGCGTTCCTTCCCGTGATCCGGCAAGGTAAACCCCGGCAAAGGGTTGTGCCTCTTGCCGGGGTCCTTGCCGGACGGCGATAGGGCAAAGGCGTGATCATGGCAAGACTGGACTGTGGACGAAGGCTTGAGCCGCTCGATATTCCTCGGCTCGCGACGCTGGAACGACCCTTACGCCTTGTCTGTTTATGGGGCGTGGCACGGTTCATGCTCACCCACAGGCGTCACTCCCCTCTCGCATTGGAGCCGCCATGATTACTCGCCGCACCACGATTGCAGGCCTTGCGGCCGCACTTTCCGCCCCAGCCCTTGCTCAGACGCGCACACCGATCAAATTTACGCTTGGCTGGAAGACCCAGGGCTCGGATGCGCCGTTCTTGGTCGCTCGCGACAAGGGTTACTTCGCCGAAGCCGGTCTCGATGTTCAAATTGACCAGGGCGAAGGCTCAGGCGCAACAGTCACCCGCATCATGGGCGGTGCCTACGAAGCAGGCTTCGGCGACATTAATGCGATCATTCAGAATGCAGCGACCCGCCCGGCGGACACCCCGGTGATGGTCTATCAGCTGTGGAACCAGCCGCCCTTCGCCATCGTGGCCCGTACCTCCACCGGCATTAAGACGATCAAGGATTTCGAGGGCCGGACCCTTGGTGGCGCACCGGGCACCCCGACGACGCGCCTCCTGCCGGTCTTCGCCAAGGCCAACAATTTGGACATGAGCAAGATCAAGCTCACCTCTATGGCGCCCAATCTTCAGGAGCCCATGTTGATCCAGGGCCAGATCGACGCAGCCCTCGTCTTCAACATCACCAGCTATTTCAATCTCGTGCTGAACCGCCAGGATCCCGACAAGGATTTCACGTGGTTCTCCTTCGGCGACTACGGTCTCGACCTCTATTCCAACGGCTTCATGGTTTCGCAGAAGCTCATCCGCGACAATCCTCGTGCCGTCGCCGGCATGGTGCGCGCCGTCAACAAGGCCAATATCGAGGTCGGTACTGACCAGAACCTCGCCATGGCCGCCGTTGAGAAATATGATGGCCTGATCAATGTGCCGGTCGAAAAGCGGCGCCTGCAATATGCCTTCGACAAGCTGATCATGTCGCCGGAACTGCGCGAGATCGGCGCGGGCGACGTGAAGGATGACCGCATGGCGCGGGCGATCGGCATGGTCGTGACCGGCTATGACCTGCCTCGCACGCCGGCGCCGGGCGAAGTCTTCTCCCGCGCCTTCTTGCCGCCGCGCGCCGAGCGCGAGATGGTCTATCGCACGACCTGACATCCGTCAGACGCGCGCGACAAATTCGACCCTAGCCACATGCCTGATGGGGGATCTCCCTCCCATCAGGCCACTGCCTTGCGCGCGCAATCCCGGCTATGACCGGGATCATGCTCTTCAACGATAAGCCCTATGTTCTTCTGATCGCGACCACGTGGCTTTGGGCCGGCAATGCCATTGCGAGCCGGCTCGTGGTGGGTCACGCCTCGCCTATGGTGGTGACGTCGCTGCGCTGGGTCGGCACGCTTCTCATCATGATCACGATCAGCCATGTCGCGCTTCGCCGCGATTGGCCGGCGATCAAAGCGAATTGGCGCTGGCTCGCGGTGATGGGCACGCTGGGATTTACCGGCTTCAATGCGCTGTTCTATCTCGCGGGCCAGCATACGACGGCCATCAATCTCGGCCTCATCCAGGGCGCGATCCCCGTGATGGTTCTCGCCGGCGCGTTCGTCGCCTATCGCACACCCGTGACGAGGCTTCAGGCGCTCGGGATGGTGCTGACGCTCTTCGGGGTGATCTTGCTCACCACGAAGGGCCATGTGGAGCGGCTGCTCGGGCTCGTGTTCAATATCGGCGACGTCTACATGCTCATCGCCTGCCTGGGCTATTCGCTCTACACCGTCGCCCTGCGCGATCGTCCGGCGATCTCGCCCCTACCCTTCTTCACCGCCTTGTCGAGCGTCGCGCTTCTCTCGTCATTGCCTCTGCTCGCCATTGAAGCATCGAATGGCGCGCTGCAGTGGCCCGATGCCCGCGGCTGGGCCATCATCGCCTTCATCGCGATCGGCCCGGGTTTCATCGCGCAACTCCTGTTCATGCGCGGCGTTGAGCTGGTTGGTCCCGGCCGCGCCGGGCTTTTCGTCAACCTCATCCCGCCTTGGACCGCGCTGATGGGCACGCTGATCCTCGGTGAGGACTTCGCTTGGTATCATGCGGTAGCGCTTGTTCTCGTCCTTGGCGGGATCGGCATTGCTGAGAGCCGCAAGCTGATGGGACGAGCCTAGCCTAGCGCCAAGACTTGCGGACGACGAGAAAGCCGCGATAGCCCATCTCAAGCACCCAAGTGATCGGCGGAAAGCTCGCGACTGCCGCGATGGGTCGAAGCGCTGGAACGGCACGCCAAAGCTCAATGAAGCCGCGAGCGCCGGACACCAAGGTGCCATCGGCCCGGCGAACGTGGAACCGAGCGAGCGCCGCCTCGCGATCAAGATCGGCAGCGGGCGGCGCATCGCTAGGGCTCACATCGATAAACGAGACCCCATCGCCGACGCGCGCTTGGTACCACGCGATCTCACGCGAACAGACGGGGCAACCCCCGTCAAAATAGACGGTGCAGTTGGGAGACGGTGCGATTTCAGTCATGAACCGGACTTAGGCGCCGCCGCTGAACAATGCCAGCGGCGGAATGCCACATCAGGCCCTGCTACCGCCCAGCGCCGGCGGTAAAAACTTGGCGACCAACGGCAGCAGCACGCCAAGGCCCAGCCCATACATGCCGTTGATCGTCAGCGTCAGCAGGATGCGGGCAGGCACGAAGCCTGCGAACATCGGCTGCCCTCGCAGAAGCGGCAGGACAATGAAGTTCCCGAGAAGCGCTGGCCCAATCATCCCGAACAGGAGGCCAAAGAGCCAAGCAGGAAGGCTTGCCATGCGGTCATACAGATAGACAAAAAGCACGCCCCAAAGACCACCCCAGAAGCACTGGTTGAGAATGATCGGCACGCCGAAGCCATTCTTTCCCGTGAAGTTATACGGGGTCACCGGCGCGATACCGAGCAACCCCACCGCGACAACGGTGAGCTGATGGAAGGTAATGACAGCAATGACCCCAAGGATGAAACCAAGGGCGAGGCGAGACGGCGACATGAGGAAACTCCGGGGTTATGCCTTGGTCATAACCCTAAGGGACCTTCAGTCGGATACGCCACCCCGGTCACGGAATTGTGCGCAACGTTTCCGTCATTTTCCAAGCGAAAGCGTACTTATCGTCAGATAGCCCCCGATGAGCACGCTTAACCAGGGGGATCAAGCGGATTTTTGCCAGAAGCTCATCGGACACGCGCTCATCGACCGCAACGAGGCAAATCGCGTTACCGCCCGGCACATCACGGCCGAGGTTGAAGGTCGCGATATTGACGCCAGCGTCGCCTAAGAGCGAACCAAAGCGGCCGATGAAGCCGGGCTTGTCGTCGTTGCGGACATAGAGCATGTGCGGTGCAAATTCCGCGTCCATGGCGATATCGCGGATCTCGACAATGCGCGGCTTGCCATCGGTCAACACCGTGCCTGCAGCGTGGCGGGCCATGTCCGTGCCGATCACCGTGATTTTGATGCGGCTTTCCAGATTACCGGGCGCTTCGCGCTTCACCTCATCCACGGTGATGCCCTTGTCTTTGGCAATCCCAACGGCATTGACCATGTTGATGTCGGACAGAAACGGCCGAAGCACGCCGGTGACGGCAGCTGCGGTCAGCGGACGGACGTTGAGATCAGCAACCGCTCCCTCATACTCGATCCGGATGCCGGTGATGCTCGCCTCGGTCAGCTGACCGAGGAAGGTGCCGAGATTTTCGGCCAGCGCCACGAAGGGGCGCAGCTTCGGTGCTTCTTCCGCCGAGATCGAGGGGAAGTTCACGGCATTGGTGATGGCACCGGTGAGCAGGTAGTCCGACATCTGCTCGGCGACCTGGAGCGCCACATTCTCTTGCGCTTCCGCCGTTGAGGCACCCAGATGCGGTGTGCACACGACATTGGGGTGGCCGAACAGGACGTTGGTGGTGGCTGGCTCCTCGGCAAAAACGTCGAAGCCGGCGCCGGCCACATGGCCGGAATCGAGGAGGTCGCGCAGCGCCTGCTCATCCACCAAGCCGCCACGCGCGCAATTGATGATGCGCACGCCTTTCTTGGTCCGCATCAGATTATCGCGCGACAGAATGTTTTTGGTCTGTGCGGTCATGGGAACATGGAGGCTGATGACATCGGCGCGGCGAAGGAGTTCGTCCAGCTCGACTTTTTCAACGCCGATATCGCGCGCGCGATCAACCGACAGGAAGGGATCATAGGCGACCACCTTCATCTTCAGACCAAGCGCGCGATCTGCGACGATCGAGCCAATATTGCCGCAGCCGATCAGACCAAGGGTCTTCGCGGTCAGTTCAACGCCGAGATATTTGTTCTTCTCCCAAAGCCCCGCTTGGGTGGTTCGATCGGCATCCGGGATCTGGCGTGCAACAGCAAACATCATGGCGATCGCATGTTCGGCCGTCGTGATCGAATTGCCGAAAGGCGTGTTCATCACGATCACCCCCTTCGCGGTGGCGGCCGGGATGTCCACATTGTCGACGCCGATGCCGGCGCGACCGATCACCTTGAGGCGAGACGCCTGCGCGAGAATCGCGGGCGAGACTTTCGTGGCGGAGCGAATGGCAAGGCCGTCATAGTCGCCGATGATGGCGGCGAGCTTATCCTTGTCCTTACCCAAAGCAGGCTGGAAATCGACGTCGATGCCGCGATCTTTGAAGATCTGGACGGCGGCAGGTGAGAGAGCATCGGAAATGAGGACGCGGGGCGCGGGCATGGAGGCCTCGTTCGCTGGACAATCGAGATTAGGGATGGTGAAAGCCCCCTCCCCAATCACGGAGAGGGGGGAATGCAGCGGATCAGGCCGCTTTCTTCAGCTTGGCTTTTTCTTCGGCAAAGGCCCAATCGATCCAGGGGATCAGAGCCTTAACGTCGCGCGTTTGTACGGTGGCGCCGCACCAGATGCGCAGGCCTGCCGGGGCATCGCGATAATGGCCGAGGTCAAGGCCAACACCGGCCTTCTCAAGAGAGGCCACCACGCCCTTCGCGAAGGCCGCCTGGGCATCAGGCGAGAGCGAAGCAACCGCCGGGTCGACAAACTTCAGACAGACCGAGGTGTTGGAGCGCGTCTTCGGCTTGACGGCCAGGAAATCAACATGCGGGCTTGCCTTAACCCAGGACGAAATCGCCCGGGCATTGGCATCCGCACGCTTCACGAGCCCATCAAGACCGCCGACTTTCTTCGCCCATTTGAGTGCATCGATATAGTCCTCGACGCAAAGCATGGAGGGCGTGTTGATCGTCTCGCCCTCGAACAGCCCCTCGTTCAGCTTGCCGCCGCTGGTCATGCGGAAGATCTTCGGCAGGGGCCAAGCGGGCTTGTAGGTGACGAGCCGTTCTACCGCGCGGGGCGACAGAATGAGCATGCCGTGTGCAGCTTCACCGCCCAGAACCTTCTGCCAGGAGAAGGTGACCACATCGAGCTTCGGCCAATCCAGGCGCTGGGCAAAGGCTGCGGAGGTGGCGTCGCAAATCGTGAGGCCTTCACGATCAGCGGCAATCCAATCGGCATTGGGAACCCGCACGCCAGACGTTGTGCCGTTCCAGGTGAAGACAACATCGCGGGTCTTGGTGTCGACCTTATTGAGATTGGGTAGCTCGCCATAGGGCGCTGTGATCTGGCGCACGTCGGAGAGCTTCAACTGCTTGACCACATCGGTCACCCAGCCCTCACCAAAGCTTTCCCAGGACAGCATCTCAACGCCACGAGCGCCCAAGAGCGACCACATGGCCATTTCGACCGCGCCGGTGTCAGACGCCGGCACGATGGCGATGCGATAATCAGCAGGAACTTGCAGCACCTCACGCGTCATATCGATGGCAAGCTTCAGCTTCGCCTTACCGATTTTTGCGCGGTGAGATCGACCAAGCGCGGCATCAGCCAGCGCTTTAACAGACCAACCCGGACGCTTTGCGCAGGGGCCAGACGAGAAGTTAGGAACGCGCGGGCGCGTTGTAGGGGCTGTGATAGCCATCAGTTGTCTCCATCCTCACAGATGGGCGTCCCTCGTTGGGGAGGGATGTCCCGGCTGTTGGGATAGAGACCTCGCGAGGTCCGGTCAACCCGCGGTGGTCGAATTTACTGGAACATATACCGGAGGCCGACCCGGATCTCATGGGCACCGAGCGCGCCGAGACGCGCCACGCCGCCAGCAGGCAGCCCCGGATCGTTGAAGCGCATGCCCGTGAGAGCGAGATAGCGATAGCCAACGTCGAGCTTGAGACTGGGGGTTATATCAACGGCGACACCCGCCATAGCGGCATAGGCAAAAGCGCTGCGGGTCCCGTTCAAACGGGGACGAGCGATACCAGGCGTTGCTGCCCAGGAGTCAACGCTTTCAAAGGCTCCACCGACGCCCGCACCGACGTAAGGGGTAATCGCTCCGGTGGGAATGAGATCGATATAGCCATTGAGCATCAGCGTTCCCGCGCTGAACCGTGCCCGCTCCAGGCTCGCCGGCGCGGTCGCGCGCAGGGGCGATCCGAAGCGATAATCGGCGGTCAGATCGGTACGGAACCACTGATATTTGAAGCCGATCCCAAGCCCACCACCGTAACCTGTGGCAATGCGCGGCTCATTGAGCCGGAAACTCCCCGGTGGCACGCCAAACGTCACGGTGGGGCTTCGATAGATCGATGCGATCGCATCGCCGCGCATGTACCAGCCGGACGAAAAATCCTCAGCCAAGACTGGCGGAGCAAGCGGCTGACGCACCGGTCCCTGGTCGGCCGCGTGTGCAACGGCGCAAAAGCCAAGCAGAATGGAGAGGGCCAACGGCAGGCGAAACATAACGAACTTCCCACAAGACGCGACAGACTGGGCGCAGCCTAAGCGGGAGCCGTTAAGCGAGGCTTAAGGTTAAAATTTAACCTGCGTTTAGCTCTTCAACGCCTTGCGTCAAAAAGAAAACGGCGCAGACCGAAGTCTGCGCCGCTTCAAAAGAGTAGGATGCGATCAGCTCAGTTGCGAGCAACGATCGGAGCCGGTTCAGCCGGGCGGCCGCAGCAATCGGAGTTGAGGTTCCAGCGCATGCCGACCCGGATCTCGTGGGCGTCAAGCGTGCCGAAGCGAACCGCAGTGGAGCCGCCGGTGGCCGGGTTCGAGTAGAACTGGCCGGTCGAGGGATCGCGGAAGCGAACAACCGGGCCCTGACCCATGTTCAGGTAGCGGTAGCCGATTTCCAGGGTCGCGTTGCGGCTGACCTGATAGCCAAGGCCGGCCATGAGCGCGAAGGCGAAGGACGAGCGGGTCGACGAACCATAACCGCCGAGGGGCGCACCGGTCGTGCCGTTGGCGAAGAGGTTCACGCCGGTGTCAGAAACCGACATCGTGTGATTGGCCACACCGACACCGGCGCCGAGGAACGGCGTCAAGCAACCGAAGGCGCAGAAGGTGCCGAGATCGACATAGCCGTTAACGAGGCCAACGACGCTGCGGAGCGACCCGTTATAGACGTTGGTGCCGCCCTGACCGGGGAAAGCGTACCAATCTTGGCCGGTGAAGCGGGCAGCGCCGCGCAGTTCGCCGGTCACGTCGACGCGGAACCAGTTGTTGAAGGCATAACCGGCGCCCAGGCCAACCGAGGCTGACTCAGACAGCTTCGAATCGCGGACAGCGTAGGTCGTATTCGCGAGGCGGTTCGGAACCACATAATTGGTGCCGCCAGCCGGGTCTTGCAGTGCTGTGAACTTTGATGCGCGGTTGACGGAGACACCGATGTCGCCACGCAGATACCAACCGCCGGCTTCAGCAGCAGGCGCTGCTCCAACGATCGGGGGCGCGGCAAGGATCGGGGCCGACACATCGGCGGCCTGAGCGGCAGAACCGAATGCGAGTGCCGTTAGACCCGCCAGCGCGAAGGACTTGAGGTTGCCCATGGTACTTCCCTTCGAAATGGCTTGGCCCGTCGTACGGCGGTGCCAGCCCAATGACTCAACGGGGAGAACCTTCGCAGACATTCCTTAAGCGACACTTAACCCTAAAATTTAAGGTTAGCGGGGCGTTTCCATGGGGTATCTAAGACAACGTGGCGATCCCTCGCCGGCGTGCGCATATCTGATTTTGCGCGCCAAAAGGACCGTCAAGGCCGGAGATCGTGCAACAAGACTCAGGCTGCGGCTTTGGCGACCGCCGCGACAATCTCGTCAACCACCGCCTCCACGAGATCACGATCATCGCCTTCAGCCATCACGCGGATAACGGGTTCAGTACCCGATGGGCGAATGACAAGACGACCATGGGCCCCAAGCCGTGATTTGGCATCGGCAATGGCCGAGACAACGCCCTTGTTCTCGAGAGGCGCCCCGCCCTTGAAACGGACGTTCTTGAGGATCTGCGGCAAGGGGTCGAAACGGTGACAAACCTCGGACACCGGCCGGTCCATCTTCTTAACAACGGCGAGAACCTGGAGCGCCGCCACCAGCCCATCCCCGGTCGTCGAGTAATCGGAGAGAATGATGTGGCCGGACTGCTCGCCGCCGACGTTAAAGCCATGCTCGCGCATATGTTCGAGCACATAGCGGTCACCGACCGAGGTCCGTGCCAGTTCCAGCCCAATCCCGGACAGAAAACGCTCAAGACCAAGATTGGACATGACGGTCGCGACAATACCGGGAACGGCAAGACGCCCATCTTCCATCCAGGACTGAGCGACCACGGCCATCAACTGGTCGCCGTCGACGACCTGCCCTTTTTCATCGACGATCGCGACACGATCGGCATCGCCATCGAGCGCAATGCCGATATCGGCGCGCATCTCACGAACCTTGGCAATCAAGGCTTCCGGATGGGTCGACCCCACCTCGTGATTGATGTTCGTGCCATTGGGCTCGACGCCGATGGTGATCACCTCGGCGCCGAGTTCCCAAAGGGCGGCAGGGGCGACTTTGTAGCCGGCACCATTGGCGCAATCGACGACGATCCGCATGCCATCCAGATCGAGATTGCGCGGCAAGGTGCGCTTGGCAAATTCAATGTACCGGGCCTGCGCGTCATCGATACGCTTGGCGCGGCCGAGGTCGCGGGAACCCGCGAGATGACGCGATAAGTCGGCCTCAAGGAGCGCCTCAATTTGGCGCTCCACATCGTCCGACAGCTTGAAGCCATCGGGGGCGAATAACTTAATGCCGTTGTCTTGAAAGGCATTGTGGGAGGCGGAAATCATCACGCCGAGATCCGCGCGCATGGAGCGGGTGAGCATAGCGACCGCCGGCGTCGGCATCGGGCCGACAAGCAGCACGTCCATGCCAACCGAGGTAAAACCTCCGACCAAAGCATATTCAATCATATAGCCGGACAGGCGCGTGTCCTTACCGATCAAGACCCGATGGCGATGATCGCCGCGCTGGAAGGCAACGCCTGCAGCCATGCCCACTTTCATTGCGAAATCAGGGGTCAAGGGCGACGAATTTGCCTTACCGCGGATACCGTCGGTGCCAAAATATTTGCGCGCCATGGGGCGTTTCTGTCCTCGTCTGTCAGCGGCAAAAGGGGCACCTTCGCGCGCGAAACCCGTTGCGACCGTGGTTTAAAGCAAGATTCGCGTCAATGGCTTCACATTTGATGATGTCATGTGACAAGCACAGTCGAGGCGCATTAGGCGGCTTGCACCACCACATCCTTTAGGAGGCGCACGGTCTGTTCCGGGGTCATCGGTTCACCGAAGGCATAGCCTTGGGCGAACTCGCAGCCCATTTGCGACAGCTCTACCGCATCCGCATCGGTCTCTGCCCCCTCGGCAACCGTCTGCATCCCGAGGTCGTGGGCCATCGCAATGATCGAGCGCAGGATCACCGGGCGCGTGCCGCGCGAGCCCATCCGCACGAAGCTCTGATCGATCTTGATCGTGTCAAAGGGGAAGCGCTGCAAATAGGCAAGCGACGAATAGCCGGTTCCGAAATCATCAAGCGAGAGACCCGCGCCGAGCTCGCGAATGCGATGAAGCATTTGTGCGGCATATTCCGGGTTCTCCATCACCAGGCTTTCGGTGAGCTCGAGCTTCAAAGAACCGCGGGCGACGGGAACGCGGGCGAGCACGCCCTTGATGTCCTGCAAGAGATCGTGACGCAGGAGTTGTCGGCTCGACACATTGACCGAGACGAACAGCGGCGGGTTAACGACGGCCAGCTGTTGCCATTGGTAGAGCTGGCGCGCGGCGCGATCCATGACGAACAGGCCGAGCTCGACGATCAGCCCACATTCCTCGGCAATCCCGATGAATTCCGACGGCGAGAGGCGACCAAGCCGCGGATGGTCCCAGCGCACCAAGGCCTCAAAGCCGGCAAGCGTGCGGTCGGAAAGCCTGACAATGGGCTGGTAGACGATCGCGATCTCATCGCGCTCCAGCGCCCGCCGCAGGTCACTCTCCAGCGCCAGCTTATCGGTCATCTGGGCGCGCATCGCGGGCTTAAACACCTCGATGCGATCCCCGCCAACGCGTTTCGCCTGATAGCTGGCAAGCTCGGCGTCCTTCAGCACCTCCTCGGCGCGACGCTGACCGGCATCGGCAATCGCAAGCCCGATGGACGCTGTCAGGAATATCTCACGGTCGTTGAAGGGGATGGGCGCCCGCAGGGCCTTCAGCATCGTATCGGCAATGGCTGTAATGCGTTCGGGCTCTCGTTCAGACGACAGGATGATCGCAAACTGATCACCGCTCATGCGGGCAAGAGTGTCCTGCGGCTTGAGCAGGCGCCCCAACCGACGAGCAACAGTGAGAAGAATGGAATCGCCGACCGAGATGCCAACGGAATCATTGATCTGCTTGAAGCGATCAATGTCGAGGACCAAAAGCGTGGGCCGCATGGCCGGGTCGGCCTTGGCAAAGGCGAGGGTCGCTTCCAACCGATCAATGAACAATTCGCGATTGGGAAGTCCGGTCAGATTGTCGTGGACCGCATCGTGTAACAGCCGCTCCTCAGCGGTCTTGATGTCGGTAACATCGGTAATCGTGCCGACGAGCCGCAGGACTTCACCGTCAGAGCCCACAACCGGGCGGGCCCGCAGCACGAACCACATGAAATGACCGTCATGGGCCCGAAGTCGGAACTCATGAGCCAAACGTCCTCTACGATGCTCGACGACAGCATCTAGAGAAGTGCGAATGCGGTCGCGATCAGAGGGATGAACCGCATCCAAAAACCGAGGGGCCGGCCCGGCAATCGTGTTGGGCTTCATGCCCAGCATCGTTTCAAGCTCGGGGGAGACGAAGATGCGGTTCGCGCCGACATCCCAATCGAACACCACGTCGCCCGAGCCGACCAAGGCCAAGGCTCGCCGCTCGGTCTCGGTCACGAGCCCCTGCCCCACACCGCCGCCGGAAAAAGCGTGCTGCATGACCGTGAAGCCGATGAGCATGACGAGAAGAACCAGAGCGCCGAGGATGGCGGGCGCCGCGATCTCATTGTTAAGGCGGCCGGAGACCATCAGGAGGGCCGCACCACCCCAGATCAGCCACAGAATCCAGGTTGGAGCGAGATTGATCGCACGGTCATAGCCTTGGGTCGCGAGATAGACGATGAGGCCGGTCCCCAGCAGCGTGATGACGCCAAGCCCGATACGGGAAATGCCCGCTGCCACCGAGGGATCAAACCAGGCAACCGTAACCAAACCACCAGCGAAGGCGAGCCAGATGGCGGTCAAAAGCGTGTAGCGCACGTGCCATCGGTTAAGGTCGAGATAGGCAAAGAGAAAGACAACGAGGGTCGCCGATAGGATCGCTTCAGCGGTCGCCCGCCAGAACCGCACACTCTCGGGGGGCAATTCCATTACACGGGTGATGAAGCCGAAATCGAGCGCGAGCGTGCCGAGCACCGCCCAGGCGAGAAGAGCGGCCGCTGGAAACATCACGGTCCCCTTCACCACGAAGAGGATGGTGAGGAAAAGGGCGAGTAAGCCGGCAATGCCGAGAATGATGCCGCGGTAGAGCGTGAAGGAATTCTCGCGGTCCTTGAAGGCATCAGGCTGCCAGAGCGTGATGGAGGGGATCCTAGGGTCCTTCAACTCGGCCACGAAGGTGACCGTGGTGCCAGGATCAAGCGTCACCAGGAAAACGTCCTGGTCGACGGAAGCTTGCCGCTCTGGCTGGAATCCTTGGCTGGGCGTCAAAGCGACGATGCGGCGCGAGCCCATATCGGGCCAATAGAGACCAGACCGGATCAGCCGGTAATGCGGCACAACGATAATGCGGTCGATCTGCTCATCCGTCGGGTTAGACAGCGCAAAGGCAAGCCAAGTTGGCGAGGAATCGGCCTCGCGGTGGCGTACTTCCATCCGGCGCACCAGACCATCGGCGCCAGGGGCTGTCGGGATGGTGACGCGGTCGCCCTCCCCTTCGAGAAACATCACGTTACGGGCAAGGTTGATCGCCTGCTTGTCTTTGGTGACGGCAACCGGATCAAGCGCAAAGGCGGGCCGCGGCGCGACAAGGCCAAGCGCGGCACAAAGAGCAAGAAAAGCGACGAAGATAATGCCTTGACGCACGCGACCCTCAGCCCAGGACAAGATAACGGCAGGCGACACGCCTTGGGCTCCGTGTGTGGCGCGAACAAGGCGCGGATGAAACAGGCACCCAGCACTAACGGGCCGGGATGAACGAGGCAAGAGCCACAGGCCACATGCAAAAGGCCCGGCGCATGGCCGGGCCTTTCACAATGCGGATTAGACGCGGGACAGGTCAGGCCTGAGGCTGAGGCTCAAGCCCGCCATCGTCATTGGCCGGGCGGCGCCCACGGCCGGCGCTGGGGACGGCGGATGACCGGCCCTGCTGCTTCTCGGTCTCGACATCGCGGACGGGCGGCGTGCCCTCCAGGAGGCCTTTGATCTCATCGCCCGAGAGGGTTTCATATTCGAGCAAGGCCTTGGCCAACATCTCGAACTCCGCCCGGTTCTCGGTCAGGATCTTCATCGCGGTATCGTAGCCCTCTTGAACGAGGCGCTTGACCTCCTCGTCAATTTTCTGGGCGGTCGATTCCGAAACATTCTGTTGGCGTCCCATGGACATGCCGAGGAACACTTCTTCCTGGTTTTCGCCATAGGCGACAAGACCCAGCTCAGATGAGAACCCCATGCGGGTGACCATGGCTCGCGCCATCTTGGTCGCCTGATCGATATCGCCGACAGCGCCGGAGGTGACGTTGTCGTGCCCGAAGGTGATTTCCTCCGCCACACGGCCACCCATGGCCACCGCCAGATGCGACGTATATTCCTTGTACTTCATGGAATAACGGTCGCCCTCGGGCAGGAACTTGACCATGCCCAGCGCACGACCGCGGGGGATGATTGTCGCCTTGTGCACCGGCATGCCGGCCGGCACCTTCAAGCCGACGATCGCGTGGCCAGCCTCGTGATAGGCGGTCAGCGTCTTTTCTTCTTCCGACATGGCCATGGAGCGACGCTCAGCGCCCATCATCACCTTGTCCTTGGCGTCTTCGAGGTCGCTCATCGTCACCATGCGCTTGGAACGCCGGGCGGCAAGGAGGGCAGCTTCATTGATGAGGTTCATCAAATCAGCACCAGAGAAACCCGGCGTGCCGCGCGCGATGATGCGCAGGTCCACGTCGGGCGCCAACGGCACCTTGCGGGCATGCACCTTCAAGATCTTCTCGCGACCGTTCACATCCGGGTTCGGCACCACGATCTGACGGTCGAAACGGCCGGGACGCAGCAGCGCGGGGTCGAGAACATCAGGGCGGTTGGTCGCCGCGATAATGACGATGCCCTCATTGGGCTCGAAGCCATCCATCTCGACCAGCAACTGGTTGAGCGTCTGCTCGCGCTCGTCGTTGCCACCGCCGAGGCCTGCGCCGCGATGGCGACCGACGGCATCGATTTCGTCGATGAAGATGATGCAGGGCGCGTTCTTCTTCGCCTGTTCGAACATGTCGCGCACGCGGCTCGCACCGACGCCGACGAACATTTCAACGAAGTCCGAACCGGAAATGGTGAAGAACGGCACATTGGCTTCACCCGCCACCGCCCTCGCGGTCAGAGTCTTACCGGTACCGGGAGGACCGACCAAGAGCACGCCGCGCGGGATACGCCCGCCCAAGCGCTGGAATTTCTGGGGGTTGCGCAGAAACTTGACGATCTCCTGCAGATCTTGTTTGGCCTCGTCGATGCCGGCCACGTCCTCAAAGGTGACGCGTCCATGCGCCTCGGTCAGAAGCTTCGCCTTGGATTTGCCAAAGCCCATGGCCTTGCCGCCGGCGCCCTGTATCTGCCGCGACATGAAGATCCACAGAGCGACCAGTAAAAGAACCGGGAACCACTGGGCCAGCAGCGCAACGAACCACGGCACCTGCTCACCCGGCGGGCGCGCCTGAACCTGGACGCCCTTTTCGTAGAGGCGCTGGGTGAGGCCGGCATAGGGCGGCGCATAGGTCTGGAACGAGCGGCCATCGGTGAAATGGCCCGTGACTTCAGCACCCTGAATGGTCACGTCGCGTACACGGCCGCCGTCGACCTCCGCCAAGAATTGCGTGAAGGCCATGTCAGATGTCGCTTGCCGCTGCTGCGGGCTCTGGAACAGCGTGAAAAGCGCCAAGAGCAGCAGGACAATGATGACCCACAGTGCCAAATTGCGGAAATTCGAGTTCATCATGACCTTTCCCGGGATAAGCCGCCGGCCATTGGCGCAAAACACGCCGTCTTGGACCGGGTCATCCCTGCTTCGTTGAGGCTAATGTATGGCTGCAAGGCCTGCTTGCCAAGGAGTGGGGCAATACGTCACGCCCGCTCCGTGCCAATTTCTTTTTGTCGGCACAGGTAACGCGTCACCGATTGTGTGATGACCGCTTCGGCTCGGGCGCAATCACCACGCGGCCAGAGGCCAATACGCTGATCATAGCACCCCGCAGCGTCCTATTGAGGGGGCGTCCAGCCGACAAGGCGACCAGAACGTCCACTGACAGGGCCTCAATCGCCTCCAAACGCTCATCAATGGCGACATTGCCGATCTGGGCAATTGCTTCGGCAAGAAGGATTTGAACGGCGGCAAGCGGCTCATCGAGCCAGGCGCTCGCCTCATAGATCAGGCCTCCCTGAGGCCCGCCATCCTGTAGGCTTGCAGCGGCAATGCGCCGCGCCAAGGTTCTTACCGCATCCGTAACCAGCCCCATACGACCGGCAAGGGTCGCGAGCCGTTCCACGCT
>JBAWYY010000018.1:0-15843 GCA_037143285.1 Alphaproteobacteria bacterium
GCGAAAAATCCCATGAGGGTGTGCGCAGGCCCACCGGACGCATACCAATGATTTTTTCGAGCGCATCAGTCGAGCGGAACATCAAGTCACGTTCCGCCTCATAGGGCAGCACGGAATTGAGCTCGTGGATCCAGCCGTGAATGCCGATCTCGTGGCCTTCCGCGACCACGCGGCGCTGTTCATCGGGGTGCAAGAGCGCGGCAACGGCCGGCACGTAGAAGGTCGCGCGGATATCGTGCTTGCGCAGAAGCTCCAGAATCCGCGGCACGCCGACGCGCGCGCCGTACTGGCCCCAGCTCATGCGGCCGATGGACTTACCGCCATCGCGCAGCTCATTGGTCTCGTGGTCGCTGTCGAAAGAAAGAGCGACGGCGCAGCGCGCGCCTCCCTTCCATTTGGCAGGCCGCAAGGACCGCCCCGCGCGGACCTGGTCGACAAGACCACGCCAATGCGGTTCCGGCCACTGCCAGGGTTCGAGGGTCGGGCCTGCCATGGTGCATTCTCCAGATGGGCTCTGTGCGGGAAACGCGCTTGACGCTCGCGCGTCCAGCCATTCTGGTTGATCGCGACGATGGGGAGACGGGGCTCTTGCGCATTGCCGATATGAACTGGGAGCAGGTCGAGGCGCGCCTAGCCTCAGACGACCGCTGCATCCTGCCGATAGGGTCGACCGAGCAACATGCGCGGCTCTCTCTGTCAGTCGACACGATCCTCGCAGAGCGTGTCGCGGTGGAGGCGGCCGAGCCCTCAGGCGTTCCGGTCTTCCCGTGTATGCCCTATGGGCACGCGCCCTATTTTACCGCCTTCCCCGGCACCATTTCGTTGCGGCTTGAGACCTTGCTGGCGGTTGCGCGCGATGTCATTGGCAGCCTCGCGCGATCGGGGTTTCGGCGCATCCTGATCGTCAATGGGCATGGCGGCAACGCCCCGGTTGGCGCGCTTGCCCAAGAACTCATGGCTGAATATCCGAACGTCTCAATCCGCTTTCACAATTGGTGGATGGCGCCGCGCACCTGGGCCAAGGTTCAAAGCATCGACCCCGCCGGCAGCCATGCCAATTGGATGGAGAATTTCCCCTGGACGCGGCTTGCCGCCGTCTCGGCCGGCACCGGCGCAAAGCCTATGGTGGACAGGGATCTCCTGCGCGCCTCGCCGCCTCCCCTCGTCCGCACGATGCTCGGCGACGGCTCCTTTGGCGGCGATTATCAGAAGCCCGATCCGGTGATGCTCGATCTCTGGGCGACCGGCGTTGCCGAAACTCGTGAGATGTTGGAGGGCCCGTGGCCGACGATATCCTAAATGGCCCCATCCTGATGTGGGGTGCCGGCGCCATTGGCGGCACCTTGGGTGCCGCCTGGGCGCGCGCGGGCCGTGATGTGCTCTCGGTCGATATTGTGCCCGAGCATGTGGCGGCCCTGAATGATGCTGGTCTTCTGATCGAGGGGCCAGTTGAGACCTATCGCCAGCCGATGCGGGCAGTCCTGCCGCAAGACGTGAGCGGGACCTATCGGCTGATCGTCCTGAGCGTGAAGGCGCATCATACGGAAACCGCCGCACGCGCGCTCCTGCCGTTCCTCGCGTCCGATGGCGTCGTCGTCTCGGCGCAAAACGGCCTGAACGAGCTCACCATCGCCCGCATCGTCGGCGAGAGCCGCACCTTCGGCTGTTTCGTCAATTATGGCGCCGACTATCTGGAGCCGGGACGCATCCTTCTCGGCAATCGCGGCGCGGTGGTGGTTGGCGAGATCGATGGCCGGATCACGGAGCGCGCCCGGCAGATCCATCGCCTGTTCCAGGAATTTGAACCGGACGCCGTGCTGACCGAGGATATCTGGGGCTATTTGTGGGGCAAACTCGGCTATGGCGCGCTCCTTTTTGCGACAGCGCTCACCAATGCCTCTATCGCCGATGCCTTGGCATCCTCTCGCCACGAGGCGGTGTTCCGCAAGGTCGGCGAGGAAGTGATGCGCATTGCGGCTGTGCGCAAGGTGACGCCGCGTGGCTTCAACGGCTTCGAACCCTCGGCCTTCATGCCAGGAGCCTCGATGGTCGCGACCCATCAATCCCTTGCGGCCATGGTCGCGTTCAATCGCGGCTCGGCCAAAACCCATTCCGGCATTTGGCGCGATCTTGCCGTGCGCAAAAGGCGCACCGAAGTGGATGCCCAAATCGGTGTGATCGCAACGCTTGGCGCAGAGATGGGGATCGCCACGCCGACGCTGACCCGCTTGGTCAGTCTCATCCATGCGATTGAAGATGGGCAACGACCGCTCGACTGGTCGACCCTCGACGCTTTGGCTGCGCGATGACCTACGACCTCAACAACCGTGTCGTGCTGGTTTCAGGGGCGGCCCAAGGCATCGGACGCGCGATTGCCGCGACATTTAAGACAGCGGGCGCCCTTGTCCATGTCACCGATCTCGACGCCAAAGGGCTAGCGGAAACCGCCACTGCGCTCGATGTTCCAGCCCATCCTGCAGACCTTTCGGACCGCTCTGCGGCCCATCAGGTGGTTGAGGCCGTCGTCCACACTCATGGGCGGCTCGATGGTCTGGCACTCGCTGCAGGCGGTGTGCGCGGCCAAGTGGGCCGGCCTCTCGAAGTGATCAATGAGGAGGACTGGCGGGCGATCTTCAACGCCAATGTCGATGGCGCCTTCTGGACCATTCAAGCGGCGGCGCCGCATCTCAAGCAATCATCGGCCGGCCGCGTCATCACCATCTCGTCAGGCGCGGGTCTCAGACCAAGCCTCACCGGCATTCAGGCCTATACAAGCGCCAAGCATGCCCTCGTCGGGGTCACCAAGCAGCTTTCCCTAGAACTCGGTGCCTTCGGGGTCACCGTCAACTCGATCGCGCCTGGTTTCGTCCTGTCCAATCCCGCGACCCAGCGCCAATGGGAAAGCTATGGCCCTGAGGGACAGGCACGCCTCGTTGAGAGCATCCATCTGAAGCGGCTCGGGACCCCTGAAGACATCGCGCAAGCCGCGCTCTTTCTCGCGTCAGACGCCGCAGCCTGGATTTCCGGCCAGATACTTTCGGTGGATGGCGGCCGCTCGTAGAGCAATAGCCGACCAGCTTGAACCGCGCAGGAACTAACAGACAAACCAAAAATGTCTCAGAATAGGCCCCTGCCCCAGCACGGCTCGGGCAGAGCCCAGTTGCCGCCACCAGGCCAAGAGCAGCGGTGCGATGGTCCTTGATTGTCTGTCTATCGGCGAGTGGGTGTTGTCGATTGAAGTGATCCTGGAAGGCGGCGAATTTCTGCAGACATCACCGCCAAAAAGAACTCGCGAAGGTGCAGGAGGCCCATCCCTCACTCAGGATAGGAGGCCGGGAAAGTCCCCTCCATGATTGAGGCGGAGGGTGGTTGGCCGCCGAAGCAAGAATGGGTGTTCCAGGTCGATCCCTGCCGGTCGGTGAGATCATTCAATTGGGCTAAGATGCGAACGCTCTCAGTCGCCAAAGATTGTGACATCGCAGCGTAGTCCGGGAAGTGTTTGAAGGCCTCAGACCAGATCGCGCGCCCGGCAAGATAGCCGGCCGCACCGGACCGATAGGCGAAGTGCATGGAGCGGATGAAATCGTCCGCGCCCGCGCCCGCAGACAGCATCACCCACGGTTTAGGCAGCATGGCAGCCATCGCATCATAATGGCCCTGTAGGGCTGAGGCCGCAGTTCCCTGGGGGTCGGGCACGTGATGGATCGGACCGGGCGGCTCAAGCTTAAAGATATCGACGCCGTAGGACGGATCGCAGAAGGGTTTAATGGAATCGAGGACCAATTGGGTACGATTGGCCTCAAAGGCTGCCGGGTCTTCGCCGGGAAGAGGATAAATCAGGACCTCCAGCAGCATGACCATATCATGCCGCCGGCAAGCCTCCCCTGCCGCGCGCACGAAGGCCTCTTGGTGAGCGCAAATGTCGGGCGCGGCATCAGCGCGATACCAGACCAGCACTTTGACCGCATCGGCGCCAATGCGTCGTGTTTTGGCGACTGACCAGCCGGGGATCGGCACGCTCTTCCGCCCCTTCGGCGTGTTCTCCGTGACCGAATGCTCATAGGACAGCATCAATCCGCAGGAGGCCGGCACCTCGCTGATAGAACGTGGATAGGCATAGAGCGGATCCATCAAAATCGCTGAGGCGTGCGGGCTCAAGTGATGAGCAAGCAAGCGCTTCACCTCAGCCACATCTTCAAAGGGGGGCTCCGCCATCCCGCGAGCGGCGGCAATTGGTCCGAAGATCGGGGTGCGTTGGTCGATGGCGACCATCTTCCAATGGCCGGACGCATCGGCAAGGCGACGCATGCCCCAAAGTTTACCGGGTGAAATTGTCATGCTGCCTGTTCCTTTGCGACTATGGCGTCAACGCTTGCGCGATCGGGAATGCCGTCCCAGCCCTGGCCGTGTTCGGCCTTGAGTCCTGCGGCGATGGATGCGAAACGCGCGGCCTTCAGGGGTGGCCTGCCTTCGGCAATAGCGAGGGTATAGGCGCCGTGAAACACGTCGCCACAGCCGGTGGTATCGCGGGCCTGTACGGCAAGGGCGGGAATGGAGGTGAGCGTGGCACCGATCCGCCAGAGGCTGCCAACAGCACCCAGCGTCACCGCAGTCACTGTATTCGCCATCAGAGGCGTGAGCGACAAAAGTCGATCCTGCGGGGAACCGGTTCCAGCGACATCTGAAAGCCCTTGGTCCGAGAAAACCACGTGTTGGGCTTTGGACGCGAGTTCGCGCAGAACGTCCGGCGCCCCTCCATCCGCATCCAGGACGGTTGGGATTTTTGCAACCGCTGCCGCGGCAAGCGCCATCTTGGCCCCAGCAGGCCAGCGGGTATCTGCAAGGAGCGCCTGCGCCCCTTTGAGGGCCTCAAGGCGCACCGGCGCCTCAGCTGGGAGACCTGAGCGGTCAACCACGATGACGCGTTCACCGTCAGGGTCGACGAGGACGATCGCTCGCGTGGTGCGTCCCTTGTCGAGGACCGAAACATGAGACACGTCGACACCGTAACCGCTCATCAGCGTGAGCAACGATTGGCCTGTCGCGTCATCCCCAACGCGGCCAATCCAGGAGGCGCGCCCGCCGAGCCGACAAACCGTGACCGCAGCCGTTGCGGCGGGGCCGCCGCCGCTTTCGCGATAGGCTCTGACATCGATCTTGCCGCCGGTTTCTAAGGGCGAAGCCAGGTTGAAGATCTGATCGATCACCCCATTGCCGATACAGACGATATGCGGCGCGGTCACGGGATCACCAGCATGGGTTTCAACCGCTCACCACGGGCAAAGGCTGAGAACAAGGCCTCCAGTCCATCGAGTGTGGCGGTATCATCGACAAGACGTGCGAAACGGCCGAGGTCTGCCCGCAGAAGTGCGACATTGGCCTCATATTCCGACACGGGGAAATAGAACGAGCGGATGAGGAAGAAGTCCTTCAGCCGGATGGAGCGGGTTTCAGTGATCGACCACCCATCGGACTCGCCCACCTGAATGATCGCGCCTTCAGGTGCGACCGCTTCGAGCGCAAGTTGGCGGGCGGGATCCTTGCCGCTCGCTTCAACCACAAGGCGATAGCGCCCGGTCATGGCAGCCTCAGGCGTGGTTGCCCTCGCACCCAGCGAAACCGCAAAATCCGAACGATAGGAAATGGGATCAACCACATCGATGGGGCCATAGCCCATGGCCGAGAGGACGAGAACGGCCCCCAAGCCAATCGGACCTGCGCCAATCACCAAGGCCCGCCCCTCGGTAACCACCCGTTGCGCGAGGCGCACGCCATGGGCGGTCGTGCCGATGGTATCGAGGAGCAGTGGCGCAAGGCCGTCTGGAATATCGTCCGGCACCGGGAGGAGGCACTGCTCCGGCACCATCAGTCGCTCCGCATAGCCGCCTGGGCGCTGCCAACCGACAAGAACCCGCGTGGTGGCGCAGAGTTGAGTTCGGCCCTCGCGGCAGTCATCGCATGTGCCGCAGAAGACCGGAATATAAACAACGACCCGCTCGCCGTGACGGGGATGGCCTCGCTGGTCGACCACGCCGAATATTTCGTGGCCAGGTGTTACCGGCCAGCCCTGTCGCAAGGGTCGAAGATCGCTCCCGCAAAGCGCGCAGGCCTTCACCTTGACGCCGACCTCGCCAGCCTTCGGGCTGGGATCATCGATGGTCTCGATCGTGATCGCGCCCTGTCCGTGGAATCTTGCAGCCCTCATCCCTTCACCGCTCCCGCGGCAAGGCCGCCCACAAGTCGGCGCTGGATCACCAAGGTGAGGATCAGCGGCGGCAGCGCGATAATCACGGCCGCGGCCATAAGCGCCCCCCAGTTTGTGACGCCCTCGCCAATGAAATTGAAGCTCGCAACGATCGCTGTCTTTGTCTCGATGCCGGAAAGCACGAGAGCGAAAAGGAAGTAGTTCCAGGAGAATACGAAGGAGAGGATCGCTGAGACCACCACGCCGGACATGATCACCGGCAGGACCACGAGGCGCAGCACCTGATCGGCGCGCGCGCCATCGATCTGGGCACATTCGACGAGTTCGCGAGGCAACGCATCACAATAGGGCAACAGCACCCAGATCGCGATGGGCAAGGTGATCGCGGCGTGCGTGAGGATAAGGACGAGATGGCTACCGACCAAACCGATCTCATTGAACATAAGCAACCACGGGAGCAGGAAAAGCGTTCCCGGCGCCATTCGCGCAAAGAGCGTAGCCGTTGCTGGCCAAGAGAGCCGATGCCACGCGATCGCGAAGCTTGCGGGAATGCCAAGAGCGAGCCCCAGCACCGTGGAGCCCGTCGACACGATCAAACTATTGATGGTGTGATGGAGAAAATCATTGCGCGCGAACAGCTCGACGAAGTTCTCAAGCGTTGGCGTGAAGAACAGCTTGGGCGGCAAAACAGCCACTTCCGTCCGTGGCTTGAAGGCCGACAGGAAGGTCCAGGCAATCGGCAATGCGAGGACGATCAGGACGACCACCAACTGAACGCCATCGAAAAGGCGCGCGACCCGCTCCCTTACCACGCGACAGCCCTCCGCAATCGGGCGAAGACCATCACGCTGCCAAACACCACGGCCGTCAGCGTCACCATGATCGCGCTGGCATAACCGAAATCGAAAAACTCGAAACCGCGGCGATATGCGAGGATATTGAGGGTGGTCGACGAGATACCGGGCCCGCCCTGGGTCGTGAGGTAGATGACGTCAAAGAAGCGGAGGATATCGACGCTTCGGAGCACCGCTGCCGTCACAAGCGTCGGCCCGAGCATGGGAAGCGTCACGTACCAAAAGCGCTGCCAAGGGGTCGCGCCATCGATTTCAACGGCTTCGAAAACGTCGCTTGGCAAGGACAGATAACCGCCCATGACGATGAGGGCGACAAACGGCGTCCATTGCCAGGTGTCGAGGCCTGCGATGGTCAAGATCACGGTCGAGGGATCGGAAAGCCAGAGACTGGGCCCGAGACCGATCTTCGCCAGCAGCCAATTCGCGATACCGAAACTTGGATCAAGGATCACAATCGCCATCATGCCAATCACGACAGGTGGCAGCATGAAGGGGGAAACGAGAATGACCCTCACAAGCCCTTTCGCGTAGCGAGAGCGAGCAACAAGCAGACCTAGCCAAGTTCCAAGGATCATCTGCGCCGTGATCGACAGGGCATAAAGCGTAAGGGTCAACTTAAGGCCGTTCCAAAATTCAGGGTCGGTCGCGAGCCGCTGAAAGTTGCCAAGGCCGATAAAGCGTGGAGGGCTGCCTAAAATCACCTCGCTCAAGGCTAACCAGATCGCATAAGCGAAGGGGAAGCCAATCATTGCGACTGCAAAGGCGAGCGCCGGCGCAGCCATCCAGATATAGCTTCCTCTCAGGCTGCTGCGCGCGATCATTGGCGAACCAAGGCGGGGATAACCCCGCCTCTCCCGTTCGAGCCGAACCGTTTCACTGAAGTTTGGCGAGTTCGGCATCAGCGGCACGCGCCGCATCGGCCGGGCTCATTTGCCCCTGCACAATCTGTTGCACGGCATTGCCGATGAGATCGCGGGCTTCGGGCACCCGGTCGGTCGGCGATTGGTAGACACCAGTGCCGGTGCGGCCGATCTCAATAAGCGCGTCAGCCCAGGCCTTGCGGATGGGCTGTTCGGCAACCCACGCATTGAATTCGGCACCTTGGAACACGCTGGCGCGTGGCGGAGCAACACCGGCGGTCACGAGCTTTGCTTGGATCTCACGGCTCGTCGCCCATTGCAGGAATAGCCAGGCCGCTTGCTGCCGGCGTGAATGGGCCGAGATTGTTGCGGTCCAGCCAATCGCGACCGGCTTGGAAATGCGCGTATCACGGCTCGGAGGCAGCACTTTCACGCCAAGGTCTTGGGCACGACCGGCGAAGCGCATGATATTCGCGAACTCGTTCGAGCTCTCATGGGTCATCGCGACGCGGCCTTGGCCAAGAAGTTCGATGACTTGCGTGAAGGTGTGGTTCAACGCACCGGGAGGACCATAGTTTTTCAAGAGATTGGCATACATCTCCAGGCCACGGACGCTTGCCGGCTGGGAGAGCCCAGGCTTGCCATCCGGCAGCGCGTAGGAGCCGCCGAGATTGTAGATGAAGGCCGAGAGCGCATAGGGCACGGCGCCACGGATGCCGCGCGCCGCCCAAACGCCCTGATTGGCGTCACAGGCCCGAAGTTTGGCTGCGGCATCGGGCAGGTCTTCCAAGGCCATCGGCTCAGCCACGTTGCAGCGCGCGAAAATATCTTTGCGCCAGTAGAACAACGGGCCTTCTTGGTTGATGGGGAGAGCGACCACCTGATTGCCGAAGGTCGAGGCTGAACGGATCGACGCACCGAAGTCCTCGTAATTGAAATCCGGCGCGGTCAAAGCAGGATTGGCGATCATGGGTGCGAGATCGGCGTACCAGCCGGCGCGGTGGAATACGGCGCCCTCTCGGCTGGTGAGGCTCATGAAGACGTCCAGATCAGCGGAGCGTCCCTGCATCAAGGTGGTGAGCCGCGCGCGAAACTGTTCCTCGTTGAAGATCTCGATCCGTGTGCGGATGCCGGTTTTGGCAGTAAACTCGCCGACCAAGTCGCGCATCGCTTGCGACCATGGGTGGTTGTTCAGCATCAGATTGATGGTCTGGCCATCTTGGGAGCGCCAGTTGAAGGCCTGAGCATGAGCCGGAGCGGCAGCAGCGCTCGCGCCTAGTGCTAATCCCAAAGCAAACACGACATGCTGTAGCTTTTTCATTTGGTCGCTCTCCCTGATGGTCTCGATCTTTTGTCGAGTGATTTGTTTTTCAATTGTGCGCGCTCCCGTTAAGACGCGACATAGCCTCCATCGACGGGAATAGTGACGCCGTTGATCAGACGTGCGGCGGGTGACGCGAGAAACACTGCGGTACCCGCAAGTTCAGACGGTTCTGACCAACGCTTGGTCGGAAGGCGCGCCATCACTTTGGCGTTGAATGCTTCTTCCTCGCGACCCCGTCTGCTGATCTCAGTATTGATCCAGCCAGGCGCGATAGCGTTCACGCGAATGCCGTCCTCGGCATAAGCAACCGCTAGCGACTTGGTCAGGCCGATAATCGCTGTTTTGGCTGCGGCATAGGCCGGGATCATCGCTGAGCCGAAATAGGAATACATCGAGCCGATATTGATCAAGCAGCCCTTCGAGCGTGCGAGATGCGGTCGAAAAGCGGTCGCAAGGCTCATATTGCCGACAAGATGGATGTCGACAATCTCACGGAATATCTCGGGCTGATGCTCCTCATTACGGATGAGTTTGCCCGCGCAATGGATTAGCACGTCGAGTGTATCGATCCGTGCCGCGAGCGCTCGAACCGCGCTATCATCGCGCACATCGAGAGGTTCATAGACAAAACCCTCATCGGTCTGGGGCGGCTTAAGATCGCACAGGGTCACGCGCGCGCCACACGACTTGAAAGCGCGGGCAAAGGCTGTTCCGATCCCGCCGGTGCCGCCGGAAATGAGAACATGCTGATTGCTGACGGAGAAATCGGGAGCACTCATCGCCGCGCACCCGCACAATCAAAATCGTTCAGCCGATAAAGCCGCACGGTAGCCTCCATCCGTTTCCGCCGCCGAGCCCGAATTCTTGCGTCGAGCTTCGTTATCGACCACAGTGAGGCACGAAGTTTTCTCTTTCGCAATATCGTTTTTCGATATCGCTCATATGAACTGCTCGGTGACGTGAGATTATGGACTCTCCCCCGCGGACCAATACGGCCTCTGTCGAGACCCGCCAACGCGCCATCCTTCAGTTGATCAGCCAGAACGGCTATGCCGGCATCGATCAGATGGTAGAGGCCTTTGAGGTAACGCCTCAAACGATCCGTCGCGACTTACAAGACCTCGGCGAACGAGGCCTTTTGCGCCGCCACCATGGCGGGGCAAGCGCCATTTCGACCACGATGAATGCCGATTATGGCATGAGGCATGTGGAAAATGCGGCAGAGAAAGCGCGGATTGCGAGAGCGGCCGCCGGCATGATCCCTGCCGGCTCCTCGGTGTTCCTGACGCCGGGAACCACGGTTGAAGCGCTCGCCCGCGCCCTCGTCGATTTGCGCGTCCAGGGGCTGCGGATCATCACGAATTCGACGGTTGCCGCGCAGATCCTCGGTGACGGCCGTGACACCGTCGTCCATGTGACCGGCGGTGTATGGCAAGCCAATAACATGTCGCTTGCCGGACCCGCCGCGGTCGATACCGTTGCACGCTATCGCTGCGACTTTCTCGTAACCAGCATCGGCGGTATCGACACTGATGGCTGGCTTATGGAGTACCGCGATGAGGACGTCGTGGTGGCCCGCGCCATGCTGCTCAATTCCCGCAAGCGCATTCTCTTGGCCGATCATACGAAATTTGCCCGCACGGCCAGTTGCAAGCTCGCACCTCTCGGACAGATGACGGCGCTTGTCACTGATCGGCCGCCGCCCCTCGTCCTGCGCAGCTTAATGGCAGAAAATGGGTGCGCGCTGGTGGAGGCCTAACGGCGCTTTCGGCAAACGACGCGAATTGTCAAGAAGGAGCACTGGGCTGTCGGATAGAGCAAAATCGCCTCAACACAGACCTCTATCCAACATTGGTCAGGCCACACCGAATTGACGCCCTACGACAAGAACGGCGCTGCGTCGACCCTTGAATGTCTGTCCGCTCCTGCTCTCGCTGAAAGCCAATCTTCGTCTGACAATGCCTGGCTCAGATGTCGACCTGCCAGAAGGTTGGATAGGAGGATTGAGGAAGGTCCCGCAGCCGCGTGCGATAGCCGGCGGGGATTGTAAATTGCCCCCACATCACCGCCGGGGTCAGTTCATAGGCGATCGTCTGAATTTCGTCGGCAAGCTTCTTCCGCGCGGCTTGGTCGGGGGCGCGGGCAAAAGCCGAAAGCAAAGTCGGGATGCGATTATCGCAGGACCAACCGGGGAAATCTGCACAGGTTGAAGCTATATAGAAATGGTTGAGCGGTGAGATCATATCGGTCCCGTTCGAGTAGACCGAGAACATCGACCAGCCGTCCTTTTTGGCGCGCCGCGCCAGCACCGTGCCCCAATCCATCGTCTGAGCATCGACGTTAAAGCCGGCATCCTTCATCGCCTGAGCCAGCACCTGGGCGGCCGTCTGGCTAATCGAGCCTGCCACTTCCAAGATCACCACCGGCTCGCCCTTGTAGGCGGTAGCTTTAAGCGCAGCGCGGGCCGCCGCGACATCAAAGCCCGCGACATCTGCCCCCGACGTGGTCGAGAGCGGTGCATCACACATCCAGAATGACGAACATTGGGGGGCGCGAAACTCTTGTGGGATACCAATGGCGGAGAGGATCGCCGTCTGATCAACCAGCTTCCATAAAACGCGGCGCACGGCCGGGTCGTTGAAAGGCGGCGCCTCATGATTCAGGCGGAAATTGCCTTGAAACTGGTGGATGCCACCGATCCCCAAAAGTTTGATATTCGCATCCCGCTTCAAGCGCGCGATCATGTCGAAGGGCAGGTACTGCATATAGTCGATCTCGCCCTTAATCAGCGCGCTGGCGCCGGTCAATTGGTCGGGCATGACCCGCAGATCGAGCTGGTCGACCTTGACCATTTTTCCGCCGGCCAGAAAATCCGCAGGCTCCGCCCGAGGCACATATTTCTCGTTGCGAACCAGCACCATGGAATTGCCCGGCTTCCACAAATCAGCGCGAAACACGAAGGGGCCGGAGCCAATCGGCGTGGTGATGCGCTGATCCGCGGGTGTGGCCGCAAGCCGCTCCGGCATCATCACCGGCAAGGGTGCATTGGCCTTGCCCAACGTTTGGAGCATTAGGGGGAAAGGCTCTTTCAAGGTAATGCGGAAACTCTTGGCATCCACCGCTGTCATGGCAGCGGTGGCCGCACGGAGCATCCGACCGAGCGCGTCGCGCCCTGACCATCGGCTCAAAGAGGCCACGCAATCGGCTGCCGTCACCGGCGGGCCATCGTGCCAGGCAAGGCCATCGCGCAGGGTAAAGGTCCAGGTTAATCCGTCGCCGGACACCTCATGATGCCCCACCATTTGCGGCATGATCTCGCCCTTGCCGTTCATGGCAAAGAGCGTGTCGAAGACATGCAAACCGAAGGTGCGGGTGATCGCGGCGGTGGTAAAATGCGGATCGAAGATCGTCACCTCCGATTCAAGCACCACGGTTAGCGATTTTGCGGCCCGGGCTTCCCGAGTTCCGAGGACAGCTGCGGAGGCAAGAGTAGCTCCGCCCAGGAGAACATCACGTCTTGCGACCGGCATGGAGAACTCCCCGTTCATTGCGGCTTTCGTTCTGAAAGCTCGTGTTTTAGGCGGCATACGAGCGCTTGCATGGACGCCGATGATGATGCGCAGGAATTGGCCGAGTGACCAGCGCCTTGCGTTTGGGCACGGCGCGTACAGCGCAGACCAGCGTTGCAGAGGCACTGCTGCAGTGCACCCATCGTGGACAGGCCCGCTCCGAGCCAGCGAAGATCGGAAAGCGCCGTAGTTTTAGCGGCACCAGCACCTCTGGGAGGCCCTGTGACCGCGACCGATCTTCTGTCCCTCTCCGCGACCAAAGCCGCAGCTCTGATCCGACGCGGCAAGCTCTCCCCAGTCGAATATGTGGAGCAGGTGCTGGCCGCAATCGAGCGCGAGCAACCGCGCCTCAATTGCTTCGTGACGGTGATGACGGATGAAGCACGCGCCTCAGCACGCGCGGCAGAGGCCGCCGTTGCAAGCGGGGCCGCGCTCGGGCCCCTTCATGGTGTGCCGGTCCACATTAAGGACCTTGTGGACGTCAAGGGTGTGCGCACCACCCATGGTACGGCCATCTATGCCGACAATATCGCCACCAGCGACGACATCCTCGTCACCAGGCTGAGGCAAGCCGGCGCCATCATCATCGGTAAGACCACGACGCCGGAATTCGGCGTGAAGGGTCTCACCGATGGTCCTAGCTTCGGGATCACCCGGAACCCCTGGAACCTTGGACGCACGGCCGGTGGATCGAGCGGGGGCGCGGCATCAGCCGTGGCTGCGGGCTTAGGCCCTCTCGGCCTTGGAACTGATGGGGCTGGCTCGATCCGTGGTCCTGCCGCCTGCTGCGGTCTGGTTGGCTTGAAAGCAACATTGGGAGCAGTTCCGGCCGACACCTCGCGTGACGCTTTCGGCAATAATGTCTATGCGGGGCCGCTTGCCCGCACCGTTACGGATGCAGCCCTCATGCATGCGGTTTTGACAGGCCCAAGCGCCAAGGACCCCTGGACCCAGACGGGCGAGGACCAGCGGCGTTTATCGCCGACCATGATTGGCGGCGACCTCTCCGGCATTCGCCTCGGCTATATCGAACGCACGGCTAATCCTCGCGTCTCCCGCGATGTGCTCGCCAATACCAAAGCCTGCCTAGAGGCGTGGGACAGCATGGGCGCCGATATCGAGCCGGTGAACGATGCCATTGACTGGATCGAATATGAGGGCCGCGTGCTCTATCAGGCCAATTTCGCTGTATTTTGTGCAAAGTTCCTGCCGCGCTGGCAAAACCAAATGGATCCGGTGACGCTTGCCTTCATGGAACGAGGCGCTCAGTTCACGCTTGCGGATTTCCGTAACGCCCAGTTCGCCCGAACCGCTTTGTTCCGTCAGATCCAAGGCCTTTTCGAGCGCTATGACTTTCTCGTCATGCCATCGAACACACGAAGTGCGCTGCCCGTTGAATTCGACGCCGCCAATGATGAGGTAGAGGTCGATGGCGTGAAGTCCGGCATCACCCGTCAAGGCTGGAACTCCTACCAATATCCCTTCAACCTCACCGGCCATCCGGCACTCTCCATCCCCTCCGGTTTTGCAAGCGACGGCCTGCCGACGGGATTGCAGATTGTCGGACGCTGGGGTGCGGAGACCGATGTCTTGCGCCTCGCCTCTTTGATGGAGCAGGCGCGCCCCTGGGCTCACCTTTGGCCAAAAACGGCATAAGAGCAGCGCCCATGTCAGACGAAATCAGCTTTTTGTCGGTGGCCGAGGTCGGCCGCCACTTTGCTGCGGGCACACTGACCCCGAGCGAGCTTACCGCAACGCATCTGGAGCGTCTGGCCCGTTTTGAGCCACATCTCAACGCCTTCCAGATCGTTGATGGAGAAGGCGCAACCGCCGCCGCGCGAGCATCCGACGCGCGCTGGCGAGCCGGGACACCGCATGGCCCGCTGGATGGCGTTACCGTGACCATTAAAGACAATGTGGACGTGGCGGGCTTTCCGACCCGCCATGGCTCGCGCACGAGCGACCCTAAGCCGGTTGCAGCAGATAGCCCAGTGGTCGCGCGGCTACGCGAAGCTGGCGCGGTCATCCTCGGTAAAACCCGTCTGCCGGAATTCGGCTGGAAAGCCTTGACCGATAGCCCACTGCAGGGCCCG
The DNA here is from genome assembly GCA_037143285.1 of Alphaproteobacteria bacterium. Taxonomy (GTDB): domain Bacteria; phylum Pseudomonadota; class Alphaproteobacteria; order Rhizobiales; family Phreatobacteraceae; genus Phreatobacter. The sequence continues at coordinate 14,906 of JBAWYY010000018.1, forward strand.
CCCACGCGCAACCCGTGGAACAGGGACGTTTCCCCTGGAGGCTCGAGTGGCGGCGCTGCAGCAGCGGTTGCTGCCGGTATCGGCACGATCGCTTTCGGCAATGACGGCGGCGGTTCCATTCGAATTCCGGCCGCTCACTCCGGCGTCTTTGGACTGAAGCCCACTTTTGGGCGGGTACCCCATCACCTGCAGGAGGGCCTGTTCTCAACTGTCGTTGCAGGCGGGCCCATGACCCGTTCTGTGGCTTGCGCAATCACAACGCTGAAAGTGATGGCGCGCCCTGATGATCGCGACTGGTACGCGCTCCCGCAGCCTGATCCGGCTTGGCTGGATGGGTTGACGGCGCGTTTGGCCGGCCTGCGCATTGCCTATGCACCCGTGCTTGGCGGCATAGGGGCCGACAGCGAGGTCCGGGGCGTGGTTGATCCCGTCATCGACATGCTGCGCGCGCACGGCGCTGATATCATCGAGGTCGGTTCGATCACCAGCGAACTGCGGCCGCGCTTTGAAGCCTACTGGTATGCAGCCTTTGCCCGCCGCTTGCGGCTCATTGGTGAGGAGCGCTGGGGCGAGTTGGATCCCACGTTCCTTGATGTCGCCAAGCGCGGTCTGTCGCTGAGCGTCGATCAAATCTTGGACGGCGAGGCTGCGCGCGCCGCTTTAGGGCGTGAGTTTCAAGCGTTCCATCGCGATTATGATCTCTTGCTCACCCCTGCAACGCCCCATGTCGCCCCTGCGGTCGAGACCATCTATCACTGCCAAGCCTATGATAGGTGGCGCGATAGCGTTGCCTTCTCGCTGCCGTTTAACTTGACGGGTCAACCCGCAGCTTCGGTGCCCTGTGGGCTTTCCTCGCGCAGCCTGCCTGTCGGACTACAAGTCGTTGGACCGAAATATTCGGAACGACTGATCCTGGAGGCCTGTCTCGCAATTGAGCA
>JBAWYY010000019.1:0-15710 GCA_037143285.1 Alphaproteobacteria bacterium
TCAAGGCATCGAGCCGCTTCCGGCCATTTTTGGCCCTAAACCCCATTAAAATGACCTCAATTTATGAGTTTTCGCCCTAGTGCGAGGACCGGTCCACCGTGAACTCGCCTGCTCGCACGCGAACGGACAATCGATCTGCAAACTCCGTGGCCGCGGCTTCGCCATAGGTCGCGACCATCTCAACGAAGGCCGAGAAAACGGCCGCCTGGGCAATGCAATCCGTCTCGAGCCCATCAAGGCGCGCTTCGGCAAAGGCTTCCGCCATGTGGTTCATCGCGGCGCGACGCTGATCTTCGGCTTCAAGGGGCCGGCCGATGATCATTGGACTGAACTGCATGACGTGAGATCCCACGGCCCCGAGGGCGCCGTTCTTGAGCATTGAACGCCGGGAGATTAGCAGTTTGTTGAGATCAAGCGCGCCCTTTCTCACCCGAAGGTTAATACTGGAGCGGACGCGGTCGAGATCAATTCACGTAGCGTTGGGTCACATCACGAAGAAGACGCTGTCCTTCCTCAAGATAGCGTCGGGCAACCAATTGAGCGGTGGGTGTGCAGGACCGATGGGATTGTTCAAAGCCAATATAGCCGCGGTTAAAGGCTTGAGTCAGCCGTTCGCGTCGCTCTGAGGTGCCAGCCTCGGCATCAAGAAGCGCTTGCATTTCCCGCCGCCAGGCGAGCCCCTCCGGCGATTGGCAGAGCCCGCGTAGATAATGGAGCGCGCCCATGATCTCGGACAAGCGGAGCAATTGGGGTTCGTAGGGCGGTGGCGGCAAGCTCTGGGCTTCAGGGGCAGGTGACGGGGCAGCACGCGACGGCTGCGCAAGGACCGGGCGCGCGACCGCAACGATGAGGAGAAGAGCGAGAGCCAGCCGGATCATGGGCCAAGATATGGCTGGTCGGGCGGTGCCGTGCAATCGCGAGTTCATCACGATGACTTGGCCACCCGGAAGGCCTTTGCGATCACGTCCGATAACCCGACAGTGGTCGGATAGTTGCTCAGGGTCTCCAAGGTAACCCACTGCACATCGGTCGCTTCAGCAGAAGGAGTACCCTCGCCTTCCCGCCAGCGTGCGGCGAAGGTGATCACGGCAAAATGGCGGGCAATGCGACCGTCATCGTCGCGAATAATCACGTCGCGGGCGTTACAAAGCCCAATAATATCGGCGGTAACAGCCACTTCCTCGTCGAGTTCGCGCAAGGCTGCTGCCTCTAACGTCTCGCCGAGCTCGACCACGCCGCCAGGCAGACTGTAGACATCAGCGCCGGGGGCCGCCGCGCGACGAGCGATCAGCACATGGTCGCCACGCAGGACGGCGGTGGAAACGGCCAAGAAGGGGCGGCTTGGATAGTCGCGCTCGTTCATCGCGCCATCAAGGCATCGATGGTGTCTTGAGCTGCTGGCGGTTCCATCAGGTCGTCATCGTCCTGGAGCACACCGTTCATCAGACCTGCGGCTTTGGCCACCAAGGCCTTGAGCTTGGCGCAAGCTTCATAGGCGACGCGCGCCACGACTTGATCGTTGGGCGCCGTCGACAGGTCATGAATGGTCGCGAGCATCAGTTCATCGAGGTCCGACACGAGATCATCGAAGGCCCGGCGCACCACCGGCGGCGAGCGATGAAAGGCCTCAACCGCCAGTTCTTTCTCTCGGTAGTTGGAGAGCTCGAAGTGCTCCACATAGGACTTCGGTCGCCAGTCCATCAGTTCTGCGGCACAGTCGGGCATGGAAGGAACCAGCTCAAGAAGCATGATCGCCTCATTGAAATGGTTCAGGTAATCGGTCGCCAAACCCGTCGCCGGATAGATGTTTGCCGCACGGAGCCGCTCGGCATCAAGTGGCTCCCAGGTCATCTGTTTTGGAAAGGCAATCACGGTCATGAAGGGAAGCCATGCGGTCGACGATAGCCTAGTCATCCATGATCACAGTGAAAGTTCGCTTAACTTTGGGTAGGCTCACCGGAATAAGGATCTGAGACATGTGCGGGCGTTTCGCCATCACCACAGCGCCGGAGGAGTTGCGACGCCTATTTGGCTATGTGGACCAGCCCAATTTCCCCCCGCGCTATAACATTGCCCCGACGCAACCGGTCCCGGTGGTGCGGATCGAACAGGGGCAACGCCGCTTCACCTTGATGCGTTGGGCGTTCCTGCCCGGCTGGGTGAAGGACCCAAAGGACTTCCCCCTCGTGATCAATATCCGTTCCGAGACGATGCGCGAAAAACCCTCGTTTCGCTCTGCCTTTCTGCGGCGCCGCGCGCTGATGCCGGCAGACGGCTTTTATGAATGGCACAAGGAGGGGAACCAATCGACGCCCTACCTCGTCAGCACGGCGAATCACGCCCCCTTTGCCTTTGCTGCACTTTGGGAGACATGGACCTCACCCGACGGCTCAGAGCTTGACGGGGCTGCCCTTATCAATGGGCCGGCGACTGGGGTGCTCGCCTCGATCCATCCGCGCTCACCGATCATTCTTGATCCTGCCGATTGGGATCGTTGGCTTGATCCGGCAACGGAGCCCGATGATGCCGAGGCGCTGTTGAAGCCGCCGCCAGATAATCTTCTGGTGATGCGGCCGATTTCCAAAGCGATCAATCGCGTCGCAAATGACGGGCCGCGGGTGCAGGCGCCGCCGGATCCCGAGGTTCCAAAACCCGCGCTTCCTAAGCGCGCAAAAGCAAGCGACGGCGGCCAGGGCAGCCTGTTCTAGGGCCTGCGCTAATCGCGGTGATAGGGGTGGCCACTCAAAATCGTTGTTGCCCGGTAGAGCTGTTCCAGGACCAAGACGCGGGCGAGTTGATGGGGCAAGGTCATTGCCCCAAAGGACAGGACGAGAGCTGCTTCCTTTCGAAGTGCTGCATCGAGGCCGTCGGGACCGCCAAGCGCGAAGGTCACGGCCTCTTCGCCCCCATCGCGCCAAGTGCCGAGCTGTTTGGCGAAGGCTTGGCTGGTTAGGGCGTCGCCCCGCTCATCAAAGAGCACGAGGCGACCAACCGTTGCCTTGCGAATGAGTGTGGCCTCATCGCTCTTGCGACGGTCAGCATCTGCCGCACGGCTTTCGTCGAATTCAAGGAGGTCGAGGCTGCGAAAGCCCAGGGCTCGGGCCGCCTTGACCATGCGCTCACGATAACGGGCGACAAGATCGCGTTCCGGGCCGGCTTTCAGCCGCCCGATCGCGAGCACCACCAGACGCATCGTCTCAGCCGGCCATACGCTCAGGGGCGCGGGCCGCCATCCACATCTTCTCGATATTGTAGAAGCTGCGGACTTCCGGACGGAACAGGTGGACGATGACATCACCGGCATCGACCAGGACCCAGTCGCAAGCCGGCATGCCTTCCACGCGAATGGTGCCGTGACCAGCTTCCTTCAGCGCTTTCATGACATAGTCAGCTAATGCGCCGACATGGCGCTGTGACCGGCCAGAGGCCACCACCATCGCGTCAGCGATCGCAGTTTTCCCAACCAAATCGATGGTGAGGGTTTCCTCCGCCTTGTTCTCATCGAGCGTGGCGAGGATCAGGTTCAGGACGTCAACGGAGCTTGGCGCTCGGGCTGAAGTCCCAGTCGGCAACGGTTGCGTGGCCGCGGGCAGGGTCGTGGTGGACAGGGTCCGTTCCTCTCGCTGCTACGCCGGTCTGATCGCATGATACCCATCGCCGCGATCCCGGCGTCTAGTGGATCATAGCCGATTTTGGATGCTGGAGACAACGAAGCTTGCAAAAATCATTCGCAAGCCTTGCTTCACGACGCAACAGAGACACGATAGAGGTTAGCATCGAACATGTTTACGAGGCGTTAACCACGTTTCACGCGCCTCTAACCCAGCAGAATGCCAGCCCATGCTCCGTTTTCTTGTCGTCGAAGGGAATACCCTTGAAGGCCGGACCCGCCATGCTGCGGCCCGGGGTCAAATGCCGAGCGAGAGCTATGGCAGGGTTCTGAACGAGCTTGCGGCCGATGCCTCGGTGGATATCTGCTATCCCGCCGATACAGGCGCGAACTTGCCCGATGCCGGCGGACTTGAGGCCTATGACGGCGTCGTGATCACTGGCTCGGCCCTTCATATCTACCATCTGACGCCGGAGATCACCCAACAGATCGACCTGATCCGCACGGCGTTCACCTCGGGCACGCCCATCTTCGGGTCTTGCTGGGGCGCGCAATTGATCACGGTCGCTGGCGGCGGCACCGTGCACAAGAACCCGCGCGGCCGCGAATTCGGATTTGCCCGCAAGATCACGCCCAATGAAATGGGCCGCGGCCATCCCTTGCTTGCCGGGCGCCCCGTGGCTTTCGATGCGCCTGCCGTGCATTTGGATGAGGTCGCAGTGCCCGCTCAGGGCACGATCGTGCTTGCAAGCAATGAGGTGAGCCCCGTCCAGGCGATTGAGCTCAAAGTCGGCGCGTCCACCGCATGGGCCGTGCAATATCACCCGGAATTCTCATTCTCTGAGGTCGCCTCCATTGGCGGACAGATCGGGCAAAGCCTTATTAATGAAGGATTTTTCGACACACTGGACGATCTTGCCCGCTGGCGCAGCGATCTTGAGCGCCTGCATGCGGACCCGACCGACGGCGTGGTCGCCTGGCGTCAGGCCCTCGACACGGAAGTGACCGATACCAACAAGCGTCGGCGGGAAATCGCCAATTTTATCGATTATCTGGTTCGCCCGACGAAGAGCGAGCGGGGACGCGCCTAAATTTTGCCGCCGAAACCGTGCTCGACAAAGGCGCGGATGAGGTGATGGGCAATCGCAAGCGGCGGCGGGCAGCTGATGCGGTCCGGATGCTGCTTGGTCAGAATGAGCCAGCATTCCTCTCGGGTGAACCAGCGGGCATCTTCTAGTTCATGCTCGTCAATGACGATATCTGTGCTGGTCGCTTCCACGTGGCAGCCAATCATCAGGCTCTCCGGGAAGGGCCAGGGCTGGTCGTAGAGATAGACAACGCGGCCAGATTTCAGACCCGATTCCTCCTCGATCTCGCGGCGAACGGCTGCTGCAATCGTCTCTCCCGGCTCAAGGAAGCCCGCAAGTGCCGAATACATGCCCGGCGGGAACCGGCGCTGGCGACCCATAAGGCAGCGATCACCATCGATGGCGAGCATGATCACCACGGGGTCTGTTCGCGGGAAATGTTGGGTCTTGCAGGAGGGGCAATCGCGCCGCCAGCCGCCATTGGTCATGACCGACTTGGTGCCGCAGGTCGAGCAATAGCGATGGCGCGAGTGCCAATAAGTCAGCGCTTTGCCCTGCGCCATGGGCCCGAGGTGATGGGGTGCGACAAGACCTTGAAGCGCAACGGTGCGCATATCGGTGACCAAAAGATTTGGGTCGACGCCGGTCACCTCGGCAATGCGATAGGCCTCAGGATCGGGCTTGGCGAGATCGGGCAAGAGACGCACGAAACGGGGCGTGCCATCGACCTCGAGCCCCAGGAAACACTCTTCCAGGGTCGCACCGAGCGATGAGGTTTCGTCTGCTTTGAATAGCGGCTCACCGCCTTCGCTGACCCGCTTCAGGATGGGTGTTTCGCCCGCGAAGACGTAGAAGCGTGCGGCAGGGTCCGCCGCGCGGGCCGCAACCCAATCGGCATCTTCGCGCTTCATACTCGCCCGATCGAGCGTATTGTCAGTGTAGCCGAGCGGAACGGGCGGAAGCGCGAAAGGCGATGTCATGATGGATCGGACCACGGATGCGAGGCAGACAGACTCGCATGTCGCGTGGTGCCGATCAACGAGGCGCGGAGCAAAGCTCGTGCGCGATCTGAGAAAGCTCGCTGTCAGGCCGCGATGTCGTCAATTTGAGCCTCAAGCGGCACTTCTTGGCGCATCACTTCGGTTAAGGTGCTCATGTCAGCTACACCGGCATTCATGGTGACGCTGTAAATGACTGCGCCGAGGCCCAAGCGACCGAGCAGCGCGATATATCGGCGAGCCTCGCTTAGATCCCGGAAACGTTCCCATTCTGAAGCCTCGTCAAAGGCTTCGCTCCCGAGCAGCGCTGCAACGCGATATTCAATGCCATCGTTGTTCATTCATTTCTCCTGCTCACGGGGGATCAAGGCGTAGGGAGTTGTACGGAACGTCCCTGATAAATGGATCATCGGACCGCAAATAATTTTACAGTTGATCGTGCGGGTCCCTCTTGTGACAGGTTCAGCATGGGTCAAGGCAGGTGCTTGTCACCGCCAGCGCTTTCGCCCATATACGCATCGGGAGGTTGGCGGTGGACGAGACACTCGCCAACCCGGTCAGGTCCGGAAGGAAGCAGCCGTAACGAGCCCCGTTTCGGGTCGCGTGTCAGCCTCCCACTTTTGCCGAACAGCGCGCGGGCGATGATGGACGACACTCCCGAGAACGAACCCGGGTTCGATCTCGGGGCAAGCGACCAGACGTCAAGCGGGGCGGCCTATCGGGTTCTCGCCCGCAAATACCGACCCACATCCTTTGATGACCTGATCGGCCAAGAGGCCATGGTCCGCACGTTGTCGAACGCGTTTGCGAGCGGCCGCATTGCGCAGGCCTATTTGTTTACCGGCGTGAGAGGGGTGGGCAAGACGACCACCGCTCGCATCCTGGCGCGTGCGCTCAACTATGAAATCCCCGGCGAGATTGATCGCCCGACCATCGACATGACGCGGCTTGGCACTCATTGCAAAGCGATCATGGAAGGCCGCCATGTCGACGTGCTCGAGATCGATGCCGCCTCGCATACCGGCATTGATGATGTGCGCACCATCACGGACGGCGCGCGCTATGCGCCGGTCACGGCCCGCTACAAGGTCTATATCGTCGACGAAGTTCACATGTTGTCCGAGAAGGCCTGGAACGCCTTCTTGAAAACGCTTGAAGAGCCGCCGGCCCACGTGAAGTTCATGTTCGCGACCACGGAGATCCGAAAGGTGCCGGTGACGGTCTTGTCCCGCTGCCAGCGCTTCGACCTGCGCCGCGTTGATACCGATGTGGTGGTCAAGCATCTCCAAGGGATCTGCGCGCAGGAAAAAGTCTCCGTCGATGGCGATGCCTTGAACCTCATCGCGCGAGCCGGTGAAGGCTCGGTTCGCGATTCGCTATCTATCCTCGACCAAGCGATTTCCCATGGCGCAGGTGAGGTGACAGCCGATGAAGTGCGGCGGATGCTCGGTCTTGCCGACCGAGCTCGCATCATCGACCTGTTTGAACACCTCATGAAGGGCGATGTCGCAAGCGCCCTTGTCGAGTTGCGCAGCCAATATGATTCAGGGGCGGATCCTGCCATCGTCCTGACCGATCTCGCGGATTTCGTTCATTTCGTCACACGAGTGAAAGTGGTTCCGGCCGCGGCCGACGATGTCTCGCTCGCCGAATCCGAGCGCGTCCGCGGTCGTGGCTTTGCTTCCAGCCTCTCCCACCGTGTGCTCGCGCGCGCATGGCAAATGTTGCTAAAGGGCATCGAGGAAGTCGGCCGTTCGCCGAAGCCTATCGCTGCCGCGGAGATGGTGCTGGTACGCATCGCCTATGCGGCTGATCTCCCAACGCCTGACGAAGCCTTGCGCATGATGATGGAGGGTGGGGCGCAGTCCTCCCCTGCCCCTCGCGCGCCGTCAGGCGGTGGTGGTGGGAGCAGCGCGATGGGCGGAAGCGCCTCAACCGCGCGCCTGTCTGCCGTACCGCAAGAGCCCGCCATGGCGCGGCCGGTCCAAGCGAGCCAGCCCCCTGTAGCAGCCCGCCCGACCCTTGCCCTCAATGCGCTTACGGATGCCGTGAAGCTTGCCGGCGAACGGCGCGATCTGATCTTGAAGAACCAGCTTGAGACCCTTGTCCGGCCGGTTTTGTTTGAAGATGGCCGATTTGAGTTTGCCCTCGCGCCGGGCGCCCCGGCAACGCTCCCCGGCGATATCCAGAAGAAGCTCTCGGATTGGACTGGGCGCCGCTGGATGGTGTCGGTCTCATCAGAAGCGGGCGAACCCACACTTCGCGACACTCGTGACGCCGAGCAAGCGGATCGCGAGCGCGGAGTGCGTGCCCATCCGACCGTCCAAGCGGTGATGACGCGCTTTCCCGGCGCCGAGATCATCGCCGTGCGCGCCTTAGGCGGCGAAAACGAGGACGCGACAGCCGCGCCCGCCGCTGATCCGGAAACCGATATCGACCTCGACCAATGGGAGCCTATCGCTCCCTGGGACGAGGATTTCTGACCCCTTTTTGCATGAGAAGGACAAGCCATGGCTGATTTCATGGGGCTGATGAAGCAAGCGCAGGCTATGCAAGCCAAGCTCGCGGAAGCGCAGGCCGATATGGAGCGCACAGAGATCGAAGGAACCGCCGGCGGCGGCATGGTGACCGTGCGTTTGACCGTGAAGGGCGACCTTAAGGGCGTGTCCATTGATCCATCGTTGTTGAAGGCTGACGAGAAGGAAATCGTCGAGGACCTCCTGATCGCCGCCCACGCCGATGCGCGCCGCAAGGCCGAGGTTGTCATGGCCGAGAAGATGAAGGGCGTCACTGGCGGCCTGCAACTGCCCCCCGGCATGAAGCTGCCGTTCTGATTTCGCCCTAATGTCTCGTCGCGTCGCCGGACCAGAGATCGAGCGTCTCATTCAATTGCTTGCGAAACTGCCGGGGCTCGGGCCGCGATCGGCAAGGCGCGCCGCGCTCCACCTTGTGAAGAAGCGCGACAGCCTCATGGCCCCGCTCGCTGCCGCCATTTCGGATGCCCATGACAAGCTCATGGTCTGCACGGTTTGTGGCAATGTGGATACCTCAGACCCCTGCACCATCTGCTCCGACGCGCGTCGCGACGGCGGCGTCATCGTCGTTGTTGAAGATGTCGCCGATCTCTGGGCGCTGGAGCGGGCAGGCGCGATCAATGCCAAATATCACGTGCTGGGCGGTGTGCTCTCACCGCTATCGGGCGTCGGTCCCGATGAGCTCAACGTCGATGGTCTCGTTCAGCGCGTCGCTGCCGGTGGCGTGCGCGAAGTGATCATCGCTGTGAATGCGACCGTCGATGGCCAAACCACCGCGCATTACCTCACGGATAGGCTTGCCGATAGCGGCGTCGCCGTCACGCGGCTTGCCCATGGTGTGCCGGTTGGTGGCGAGCTCGACTATCTCGATGAAGGCACGATATCTGCCGCGATCCGCAGCAGGACGGCGTTTTAAGCCACCGGACCGTCATTATCCGTCATTGCTGCCCCCGTGACAGAAACTCGCATCCATGCTCGATTGGATGAGCGAACCATACGAGTCAAAAACGCACCGGGGATATTGCGATGTTCGACCTCAGCGATGCCTTGAAACAGGCCCAGGCCAATCCCGCCTTTGAAGGAATGATCAAGCAGTTCGGCATTCCGATGGAGCAGGCCACCGCCGCCATGCAGGCCATGCTGCCGGCCTTCACGCTGGGGCTGAACAATGCGACCCAATCGCCGAGCGATTTCGCAGCCCTTTTCGGCCAGTTTGCGGCCACACCCGGCGCCATGGCCATGATGCAAAATCCGTTGGCCGCTGGTCCTGCCACAATCGAAGCAGGACAGGCCATGATGAAACAGATGTTTGGCTCTCCCGCGCTTGCCAATCAGATCGCTCAACAGGCGGCCACCACATCCGGGGTCGCGACCGAACTCGTCTCGACCCTCATGCCGTTCCTTGCGTCGACCCTCGTCGGAGAACTGATGAAGGGCGCCATGTCTGGCCAGAACCCGCTCGGTGCCGTGCTCTCCTCCGTCATGGGGCAGCTTGCGCCATCGAACGCCAGCGGCGGCCTTCTGGATATGATCACTGGAATGATCGGTGGCTTCATGGGGCAAAAGCCGGCAACTCCGGGCATCCCCGGTTTTGATCAGCTCGCCCAGATGATGCAGCAGATGCAGGCGGCAAACCCGCTGTTGAACATGCAAGCAACGCCCAGCGAAGTCTCAGGACCCCGCTCACTCGGACAACAGGCTGCCGACACCTGGACATCCACGTTTGGGCAGATGTTCCAGATGGGCCGGGAGATGCAGGAAAAGCAGATTGAACAGGCCAGCGCCCTGTTCGAACAGTTTGGGAAGCGCTCCTGACCGCCCAATCATGACCGAAGTTTAACTGGGGCGCTGCGCCGAACAGGCGTAACGTTGGTCTCGTGATGCCGGGGGGCGCCACTCAAGGAGACCTCAGATGAATCGGTCTATCATCACGGCAAGCGTGATTGCACTCATCGCGGGCGGGGCCGCTGTTGCCGTCGCCCAGACACCTTCAACTCCGAACACCCCGCCGCAAGCCCAGCAACAGGCGCCCAGCGGCCGTTTTGCGCCGATGTCTGCCGAGGATCGCGCAGCCGTCATTGATTCGCGCATTGCAGGCTTCAAAGCCCTGTTGCGGCTGACCCCCGAGCAAGAACGGCTCTGGCCGCCGGTGGAGGCTGCCGTTCGCGAGGCGGCCCAACAGCGCTTTGCCCGCATGGCGCAGATGCGCGAAATGCGCCAGCAAAACCAACAAGGACAGGCTCAGCCGGACCCCGTGGCACGCCTTCGTGCGGCCTCCGACCGGATGGCCGAGGGTGCGGCAACGATGCGCAAGATCGCAGACGCGGCCCAGCCGCTCTATGCCTCGCTTGATGCCGCCCAGAAGGCCCGCATCGACCGGCTGATGAGCCGGCGGTTTATGCGCTTTGCTGAAGGCGGCGGCCCCGGCGGCATGATGGGCCCCGGCGGTATGATGGGACACGGCGGCATGATGGGCCATGGTGGTCGTGGCGGCGGCTCCGATGACGGTCGTCGGCAATAGGCTCTAAGCGCGCCTCGCCCGATCTCGACTTTGGTCGGGCGAGCGCCTATCTGCGACATCGGAGATCCCGATGGCTCGTTTCTTCTTCAATCGCCGCGGTGCTGATACGGAGACTGCCGATCACTCCCGGCGAATTACCGCTGTCACTCGCGCGAGCCTTGCGCTGACCGAGGCGGATGGCGTTTCGGTCAGCGAAATTGCCTGCGCCCATCCCGAATGCGGGGACGCCGAGACGGTGATCCTGGTGATGCGTCCGGGCAAAAAGACCGAAGCCGTCAAAATTCAGAAGGCCATGCGGCTTGCCACCGATGCCGAGGTCGACGCAGCTTTAAGCGTGCTGAAGACCTAGGGATGAGTGGGCTCGCACTAGCTCCCGCCCTCGTGACCACAAGGCCCGCCGCAGGCCTTTCTTTCTCCTCCGCGACGTGGTCAGTCTAAACTTCTGCTTCGCCCGTTTGGATGATCCGCCCCATGATATTGATCGCCGTCGCCGCAGCGCTCACCGGTCTTGTCGTTGCCGTCGCCTCTGCCCTCGGTTTCACCGCAATCCCCTATTGGATTTGGCTTCTGACTCTGGTTGCCGCGCCCATCGCTTATTTCTCGCGTGGCATTTCAACCATGCTGAAGGCGGTGATCGGGTTCCTGATCCTGTGGCATCTTCTGGCTGTCTTAGTGCTGATGGCGAAGCAAGCGGGTGTCTTCGGCGAAGCACTCGGGCCTTATCTTCCAACCCAGGCAAGCGTGCTTCTCTCGGTGATCTTCGCCGGCGTGGTTCTCGCCGTGTCCTATATCCCGGTCGTCCGGCAGGTCACCGATCTGGCCGATCCCTATTTCGAAACCCGCGAGAGCGGCACGGTTTCGATCCCCTTTCTCGGCACCTTCTCGGTGCCGGAGCGCTATGTCGGGCTGTCGCTCTTGTGGCTCTTGCTCGCCATCAACGTGGCGCAGGTGCTGATCACGGTTCTTTTGAACCAATGGAACGGGCGGTTCTACACCGCCCTCCAGGAGCGCGATGAGGCGACATTTTGGATTGAGCTGCGCTTCTGGGTCGTGATCGTCTTCATCTGGGTCGTCTCGGCGGTCTATGAACTCTATCTGACGCAGTACCTCGAGATCCGGTGGCGCCGTTGGCTCACAACCACCATGACCGAGCGCTGGCTCACCAACGGCGGGCACTATCGCATGCGCCTGACGGGTGATGCCGCCGATAACCCCGACCAGCGTATCGCGGAGGATGCGCGCCTCTTCTGCGAGAAGACGATTTCGTTCCTGATCCGCTTTTTCGCGTCCGTGCTGTCGCTCTATGCCTTCGTCCTCATCCTCTGGGGACTGTCGGCGAATTTCTCCTATCAGATCGGCGGCATCAATCTGGTCGCGATCCCCGGCTATCTCGTTTGGGCGGCGTTGATTTTCGCGGTCACGGGCACGGTTGCTGCCCACTATATCGGGCGGCCGCTCATCGGCGTGAACTACGACCGGCAACGCTATGAGGCGGATTTCCGCTACACGCTGGTGCGGGTTCGCGAGAACGACGAACAGATCGCGCTGCTCAAGGGCGAGCCAGCAGAGCGAGAGGGCCTCGGTCGGCGCTTCAAAAACCTCGTGACCAATTGGGCGGCTTATATGAAGCACACCAAGCGGCTCACGTGGTTCACGAGCTTCTACGGTCAGGTGTCTTCGGTCTTCCCGATCATCATTCTGGCGCCCGCCTATTTCTCCGGCGCCGTTCAGTTGGGTGCGCTCACCCAAACATCCGGCGCCTTCGGCCGCGTCGAAGGCGCACTTGCCCTCTTCATCGACCTCTATCGCCAATTGGCCGACTATAAATCGGTCATCGACCGCCTCACCGGCTTTGCCCGCTCGGCTGAGACAGTGGAACGCCCACCCGTTCCTGCGATCACAACGAAGGCCGAGGGCTCGCAACTCACGCTCGCCGATCTCAAGGTAACGCTCCCCAGCGGACAGCCGGTGGTGAGCGTGCCGAAGTTGTCGATCAAGGCCGGCGAGCGAGTGCTCGTGACTGGCCCCTCAGGCTCCGGCAAATCGACACTCTTCCGAGCGCTTTCAGGCATTTGGCCCCATGGATCCGGCGCGATTACCGTGCCGGCCGGTGCGTCGCTTATGCTTCTGCCGCAGCGGCCTTACTTTCCCGTCGGCTCACTGCGCGACGCTGTCAGCTATCCTGCAGAGCGTGGCGCCTATTCGGATAGCGAGATTATGGCCGCCCTTGAGGCGGTGAAGCTGCCAGGGCTGACGTCAAGGCTGGATGAAGAACAGCCCTGGCAGATGATCTTGTCAGGTGGGGAGCAACAGCGGCTCGCCATGGCGCGCGCCCTTTTGGCAAAGCCCAAGTGGCTGTTCCTGGATGAAGCAACCGCCGCCATCGATGAGCCGGGGGAGGCGGCACTTTACGCCGCAATCCGCGATGCCCTGCCCGATACGACGCTGATCTCAATCGGCCACCGGTCGACGCTTGCCAATTTCCACGACCGGCGCGTGGCACTTACCAAGACAGAGACCGGCGAGCATGTTGCGGCCGATGCGCCACTGATGATGCTGTCGAAGGGGTGATACAGCGTCGCTAGATTGCCGATCCGAACACGACGGTGCCGCGCCGACCGCTGAGGGTGAGCCCACGTCGCCCGGTCGCGCGCCACTGGTTGGCGCTTTGGATCGCAATGAAGAGTGCGCGCTCGTAACGGTCGATCTCTGGCGAACAGCGCCGCTCGACGAAATGCAGGTGGCCGAAGCGGATATCGCGGACGCCAACACGAAAATCCGCGCCCACGGGGTTGCACCCGCCGAAGCCGCTCATGCGGAAGGCGCTGGAGAACGTGAATTGCGGGCGATCGCTGGAGACCGGTGGCCGGCCGGAGAGCGAGATCACCACCAGACGCTCGCCTGCGGGAAATGACCTGAGGATCGCTTGCTCCGCTCGCGTCGGCGGCCGTGGCGGTGTCGGGTCGCGGCGGCGCGACTGCGCCTCGGCGACGCTCGTGGCGAGGATGAGAGCGGAGAACGTGTAGGCCAAGACGCGCAGCATCGGCGACCAATAGCCGCGCTTGGCACATAACGACAAGGCAAAGCTCAGCTGGCAGCGCTCTGGATGCCCTTCGACCAGGCTTCCCGCTTGCGGTAGATCGTCGAGGGGCTAATTTCGAGGGCTGCTGCCGCGCGCGACAGATTGCCGTCAAAGGCCGCCAAGGCCTGCTCGATGATGCGCTTTTCTTGCATCCAGAACGGTTCGACAGCGCTTGCCGGCTCGGTTGCGATCTCCGGCTGACGCCATGACCCATGAGCCAGAGCAAGCGGCAGCATAGCTGCCGTCACCGCTTCACCATCGTGCATCACGATGAGGCGACGGATCACGTTCTGCAACTGGCGGACATTGCCC
The DNA here is from genome assembly GCA_037143285.1 of Alphaproteobacteria bacterium. Classification (GTDB taxonomy): domain Bacteria; phylum Pseudomonadota; class Alphaproteobacteria; order Rhizobiales; family Phreatobacteraceae; genus Phreatobacter. The sequence continues at coordinate 14,146 of JBAWYY010000019.1, forward strand.
GGCCATTCGTAAGAGGCAATCAACCGCGCGGCGGCCGGTTCGAAATGGGTGAAATGACGCCCTTCCTCGGCAGCAAAGCGGGTGAGGAAGGCGGAAGCCAGAGCCAAGACATCCTCGCCACGCTCGCGGAGCGCGGGCAGGTGAATGGGGAGCACGCAGAGGCGATAATAGAGGTCCTCGCGGAACCGCCCGCTTGCAACTTCCGCCAAGGGATCGCGATTGGTCGCGCAGACGAAACGGACATCGACGGTGCGGGTGCGGGTGTCGCCGACACGACGGACTTCACCAGTCTGGATGAAGCGCAGGAGTTTTGCTTGCAGCGCGAGGTCCATTTCGCAAATTTCATCGAGGAAGAGCGTGCCGCCATCGGCGATTTCCGCAGCACCTGGCCGGTCCTCGGTTGCGCCGGTAAAGGCCCCCTTCACGTGACCGAAAATCTCGCTCTCCATGAGGTCCTTCGGGATCGCGCCACAATTCAAGGCGTGGAAGCGCTTCGCGGTCCGGCCAGAACGCGTATGGATCGCCTGCGCCGTCACCTCTTTCCCAGTCCCGCTTTCGCCGGTGACGAAGACAGGTGCTTTCGACGGGGCAATGCGAGTGATCTGATCGTAAACGCCGACCATGGCCGGCGATGTGCCGATGAAGCCCTCAAAAGCCTGGGCTGATGGCTCTGACCGTTCGGGTGCCTTCGGTGGTGGGCTATGGGCCGCCATGGCTCTCGCTACGCGGGCGCGCAGGTCCATCGGCGCCGCAGGTTTGATGATGACATCGCAGGCACCGGCGCGCATGGCCGCGACGGCCAAAGTGAGCGAGCCCTGCGCGGTTGACGCAAGAACAGGCCCTTCATAGCCGGTGAAGCGCAGAAGCTCGATGCGCCCGGCATCTGGGCCATCAATGGCGTCAAGGGAGACGAGCACGAGGGCCGGCACAGCGGAATCGAGAGCTGCCAGGGCCGCATCCATATCCGCGACATCGATGACGCGCGCGACCGGGGACAGCGCCGCCGTTTTCATCCGGCGAATAGCGGCATCATTCTCGACAACAAGGATGAGGGGCGCCTGACGAGCGCCCGAAATCCGATCCTCGGGTTCAGGAGAACCCTGGTACAACGTCATGCCGTGCGACCCCTCACGCGGTGCGACTACTCAATCGTCACATTGCGCGAACAGGGTAAACGCCGCGTTTCTATTTTCGCATTCGCAATCCGTGAGACCGATTTTGCGATGAGGGCTCACTAGCCATTGTTTTGCGAGAAGCGCTGAATGGCGAGCTTGATGGCATCCGATGCGCGCGATCCCGTGGGTTGAGGCATATGGGCGAGCGCAATGGGCCAGGGCGGCAATTCTGTGCCGTCAGCGAGCGGCAGGATGACGGCGCCATCGACGGTGATGCGCTTGGCAACCAGTTTCGGCACCAATGTCGAGCCAAGACCCAAGGCCACCATGGCGAGGATCGAGGTCCACTGGTGCCCCTGCTGCGCGATCTGAGGTTCGGTCCCAGTCGCGCGGAACGCACCAAGGAGCCCATCATGGACGAGAGGTGCCTGCTCGCGAGCGATCATGATG
>JBAWYY010000020.1:0-15397 GCA_037143285.1 Alphaproteobacteria bacterium
CAAGACGCCGCCAACGAGGGCGGAGTTTGCCGCCAACCGCGACATGAGCCGACCTTGGGGGACCGACGACCGATCGACGATGATAGCGGCGCTTAAGCCGGGCAAAGACGCGAACTTCGTCACAAAAAACCTCACACTGTACGCCACTATACTACCAAAACGGGAGCAATGACCTAACGTTAGGATTCCATTAACAGGCGAATATGAAAAATGCAACCTGAACTGGCTATCCCTGGGCTTCGCGTTGGCGGGCGGCCCTTTCAGTTGGACGCACGAGGCTTCACTTGCACGCTCTCCCATTGGCTATGCCCGTGGGAATTGCGCGATCCAGACAAAGACATTCATAGGGATGATCCGAAGCGGCCAACTTAAGATGGCTTAAGGAATGTCAATGAGATGCGACCTCAAGAGCCCCGCGCTGGCGCAAATCGCGAGCACATGCTAGGATAATCATCTTATTAAAGTTTGGTCTTGCACATGGTGCACGCTTTGCACGAAAATTTAGTTTTGGACGATGTGCATGTGCAAAATCCTTCCCCAAGGGAAGGCTGATTTCCGGGCTTTTCGCGATGACCCGGGGACTGCCGATCAGGACCGCTCCCCGCCCAAGCGTTGCTGACCTCTAGGGCCTGGCGAGGCTTCTGATCCGCTCAGCTTCGGGGGGAAGAAAGCGCCGGTCGAAGACCGCTTTGCTGTCGGGCCGCGCGGCCAATGCCTTGACCGCGGTGATAAGGTCGATGGCCGCCTCAAGCCTTGTCGGATTTATATCGCCGAGGCCCAGGACAGCGCCCTCGGGATGGGCCATTTCGAGCGCCAAAGTGCCTTCAAGGCGGGCTCTATTGGCGGCGACGTCGATTGATGGATCGCGACGGCGCACCGCCTCAATGGCCATGTCGGGGTCGGCGATCACGTCAAAAATGGCACGATTCACGGCCTGGACGAAGCCTTTGACCGCGTCCGGGCGCTGAAACGTCAGGCTTTTTGAGGCGATGATAGCGGCCCCGCCAAGTGCGGGCACGTGCTCGCGCCATTCGAAATGGCGGAGATCGGCCGGCGCTATGCCCGCCTCAATCGCGGCGGAGGCGAGCGTATTGACGAAGCCGAAGAGGCCGTCTGCCTCGCCGGAGAGGATCGCGGCCGTCAGCTCTCGGTGATGCCGGCGGTCCTCGACGATCTCGATGGCCTCCGCGTCTAACCCCGTCGCCCTGATGAACTCCGGAAACATGCGAAGCGCGGCATCATTGGGGTGGGTCAGAAGCCGCTTCCCCGCCAAGTCTTTCGGGCTTCTGATGGGTCCTGCCGCCTTCACCGCAATGGTATAGGGCGAGGCGTTGTGGGCGATATAGACCGCGACCGGGTTGTCGGCGTGGGGTTTAGAGCCGTGAAGCTCGATCAACGCATTGAGATCGCCATAACCGATGTCAAAGGCGCCGCTTGCGACCTTCGGGACCGCATTTGCGAGCGTATCGCCGGGGGTAAAGGCCACCCCGAGCCCATATTCGGCAAAATAGCCGCGATCCTCGGCGACGAAGAACCAGGCCTGCGGACCCGACAGGAAGGTATTGAGGATGACCCGCAAGGGGATCGGCATGGGCTGTCCTTAGTCGGCGTTGAGCGCTGTTTCGCGCGTGCGCTTGAAGCTCGGCAGGGCCATGAGCACGAAGAGGCCAACGGTCATGAGCAGAAGCGTTAGGCTGATCGGGCGCTGGTAGAAGGGCTCAATGCTGCCGCCCGAGAGGATCAGCGCGCGCTTCAGGTTCTCCTCCATCATGGGCCCGAGAATGAAGCCGAGAAGCAGGGGCGTCGGCTCAAAGCCGAGCTTGATCATAACGTAGCCGATGACGCCGAAGCCGACGGCCAAATAGACATCGAAGGCCGAGCTGTTGATGGAATAGACGCCGATGCAGCAGAAGAAGAGGATCGCCGGGTACAACAAGCGATACGGGACTTGAAGGAGCTTCACCCAGAGCCCGATCAGCGGCAAATTCAGGATTACGAGCAGGAAGTTGCCGACCCACATGGAGGCGATCATGCCCCAGAAGAGGGCCGCGTGCTCCGTCATCACCTTGGGGCTCGGCGCAATGCCTTGAATGGTCATCGCGCCGGCCATCACGGCCATAATGGCGTTTGACGGCACGCCGAGGGTCAAGAGCAGTACGAAGGAGGTCTGGGCGCCGGCATTGTTGGCGGCTTCAGGGGCCGCAACCCCCTCAATGGCCCCCTGCCCGAAGCGCTCCGGTTCGGACGAAAGCTTCTTCTCAATGGCATAGGCGCCAAAGGACGCGAGCAAGGCGCCGCCACCGGGCAGGACGCCGAGGATCGAGCCGATCACGGTTCCGCGAAGTGTGGGCCCGACCGACCGTCTCACCTCCTCCAGGTTGGGGAAGAGATCGCGCATCGCGACAGGTGCGACCCTCGCAAGATCGCGTTCAAGATTGAGGATGATCTCGGAAATGCCGAAGAGTCCCACGGCAAGAGCGACGAAATTGACCCCCTCGGCGAGTGCCGGCACGCCAAAGGTCAGCCTCGGCATGGGAGAATTGGCGTCAGGTCCAACGAGACCGAGATAGATCCCGACCAGGATCATCACGATGGCTTTGACGAGCGACCCGGACGCGAGGATCACCGACGCCACGAGCCCAAGCAGCATGAGCGAGAAATACTCAGCCGGACCAAAACGCAGCGCGAGTTGCGCCATCAGCGGGCCGGCAATGGCGATCAAGAGCGTTGCGATCGAGCCCGCAACAAAGGAGGCAAGGGCCGCAATCGAGAGGGCGGCACCTGCGCGCCCCTTCTGCGCCATGGCATAGCCGTCGAGGACGGTTGCAACTGAGGAGGCCTCGCCTGGCAGTTTCACCAGGATCGCCGTGGTCGAGCCGCCATATTGCGCGCCGTAATAGATGCCGGCGAGCATGATCAGCGATGTGGTCGGCGGCAGATGAAAGGTCACCGGCAGCAGCATTGACATGGTCGCAACCGCACCGATGCCGGGGAGTACCCCGATCAAAGTGCCGAGCAGCACGCCGACGAAGCAGAACAGGATATTGACCGGCGTTATGGCGACCGAGAACCCGAGTGCGATGTTTGAAACGAGATCCATCGCTCACCTCGGCCAAATGGGGATCGCGAGCTTGAGCCCTATGATGAAGACAATCACCGCGCCGGCTGCCAAGACGACCGCCAGGATCGGCGTCTCGCGGGGGCGCGAAATGGAACTCGCTAGACTTGCAACGACCGTCATGGCCACCACAGCGATGACCATCCCCATTTGGTCGATCAGAAAGCCAAAGGCTGCTGTTGCCGCCGATATCGCGAGTGTCGGGCGCCAGTGAAGTTCAGGAAACGGCGGATTGTCCCGAAAGATTGCCCAGACCGTCATCGCAGCGCCGAAAGCAATGAGCGCCCAAGCCACAAGCCGTGGCAGATAGCCCGGCCCCATGTCATTGGCGACGCCGATGTCGAGATTGCCGATAGCGATCAGCCCGAAAAGGCCGAGCAAGACCACGAGCAGGCCGGACGCCACTTCGCTGTTGAGGATCCGGCCCATGGTTGCCCTCCCCCGCACTAGCGTTCTTGAGCGCCAGCCTCGATGATCAGGGGGCGCCAAACATCGATCTGATCGGCGACGAACTTCGCGTATTCCGCCGTGCTCATGGCCTTGCGCTCGACGCCCCAGGATTGGAGGCGCTCCTGAACAGGTGCGAGGGTTAGCGCATTAGCCACAGCTGCCTGGATCGCGGCCGTAATCGGCGCGGGAATGCCGGCCGGCCCCGAGACGCCGAGCCAGTTTTCAAGCACGAGATCCATGCCCTGTTCCCGGAATGTCGGCACATTGGGTGCCTGCGAGATCCGCTCGGGCGCTGCAACGCCAACGGCAACCGCCTCATTGGCCTGGAGCATCGGCACGTTCTGGGCGAGCAGGTCGAAGAACGACGAGAGCACCCCCGCCTTAAAATCCTGAATCGCCGGCGCGGTGCCGCGATAGGGCACATGCACCACATTGATGCCGGCGCGCCGCTTCAGAGCTTCTCCTAAGACGTGATGGATTGAGCCAACACCCGACGAGCCATATTTCAATTGGCCGGGCTCGGCCTTAGCGCGATCGATAAAGTCTTTCAGCGTCTTAATGCCGAGCGAGGGCTGAACGAAGAGACCGGGCGCGGAAGCGCCGATATAGGCGATATGGGTGAAATCCTTCACCGTGTCATAGGGCATTTGCCGAAACTGGGTCGGTGAGATCGTGAACGGCGCATTATTGGCGAGCAGCAAAGTGTGACCGTCAGCCGCCTCTTTCTTGACGATGTCGGCGGCAAGCGTGCCCCCGGCGCCTGCGCGATTGTCGATCAGGAACTGCTGACCGAGTTTCTCGGACATATATTGCCCGAGCAGGCGGGCGACGATGTCACTCGTGCCACCAGGCGGGAAGGTCACGAGGATGCGCACGGGCTTTGTCGGCCAAATGGCCTGCCCGAAGGCAACGCCTGGCGCCGCAAGAACTGCGGCGCCTGAAGCGATGATTGTGCGGCGGGAGATGCGCATCGTCATAGTTCCTCGTCCTTGATCAATCGGTTGGGAGGATGGGAAAGAGCCCGAAGTGGCGGGTGAGGCGCCCCTGGGTGACCGCAATCACCTCTTCAAGCGCCCGGCTCCGTTCTGTCAGGAGATCATGGCCCATGCGGGCATCTAAATCGCGGAAGATATCGGCAAGGGCCGCATAGCGGTGGAGCGCTACAATATAGGGAAAGCCGAAACGCGAGCGATAATCACGGTTGGCTGTCTCAAGGCGTGCCAGATCTCCAGCGGATAACCGGTCCAGCCCCAGCCTGCCCTGTTCCCCAGTCGATGCTTCAGTCATGAGGCCGGCCTTCGCTTCCACGCCGGCCAATTCGGGATGACCGTTCAATAGCCTCAACTGATCGGCTTCATCAGCGCTTCGAATGGCCTCAGCAATTGCCGCCAGGAGGGCACTTGGGTTGGAAAACGGGCGTGCGGCACTGACGTGGAGCGCGAGCCACGGTGCGTTCTCGATAAAGGGCGTGATCAATTGGGCCGCGGTGGCGCTGTCGGCGGCATTAATGGCGTCCAGCAAGCTTTCAGTCTTGCTAGCTTCCAGTTTCGACGTGTTTGATGCTGCCATCCGCGAGGTCATGGGCGCAGCATGAGCGAGCAAGCCATTGCCCGCCATCACAATATCAGCAATGTAGCATTCTAAAAATGAGGATGGACGACCGATGTCGCTTCAATTGGTCCCACGCGCCTTGCGTTATGTCGAAGAGGTCGCCCGCCACGGCTCTATCCAGGCCGCTTCGCGTGAACTTGGGATCGCAGCTTCCGCCATCGACCGTCAAATCCTGATCATCGAAGAGGAACTCGGGGCGCCGCTGTTCGAACGGCATTCGACCGGCATGCGCCCAACCCCCGTGGGCGGATTGGTTGTGTCGCTCGCGCGTCGTTGGCGAAGCGATGCCGGTGGCCTCTTCACGACGGTACGGCAGATGAAAGGGTTGGACATCGGTCATGTCAGGCTTGCCGCTATGGATAGCCATGCCAACGGTCTTCTGCCCGCACTTCTGACGACTGTTAGCGCGGCCTATCCAAAAGTCGCGCTCGAAATAGACATCATGTCGACCGATGACGCGGTCGATGCGCTCATGGATGATCGCGCCGATGTCGCGCTTGCCTTCAATCTGCGGGCGCGCCGAGAGCTTCATGTTCTCTGGTCGGTCGACTTGCCGTTGGGATGCACCGTTGCGCCCACTCACGCCCTCGCCACGCGAGATAGCGTGTCGTTGAAGGAGGTGGTGGCTCACCCTATCGCGACCCAAAGCCGGTCACTCGCGATCAGGCGCTATCTCGAGGACAAGCATGCCTGGATGTTTTCTGAGCGCGACCCGCCGGTCGTCACCAACTCGCTACAGTTGGTCAAACAACTCGCGGTGAGCGGCGCCTATGCCGCCATCACCTCGGAACTGGATATGGCACCGGAAATCTTGGCGGGAAACCTTGTCTTCGTGCCGATCTCCGATGAGGCCGCCCGCCCACAAACCATTGCGATTGCGATCAGCGCGCGTCGTCCCTTGCCGCGGCTCGCTCAGGCGGTAGCGGAGCTTGCGAAGACCGAGATTATTGCGGTTCTCAAGGCTGTTAGAGACTGAACATCAAAGCTGGCTCCTGAGCAAAAACGCGCTTTTGGAACTCCTGAAACCAATGACGGCAAGTGAAGTGACCGAATCCCAAATTGGGCGGTTTTCTCCCAAATATCGGCTCGCGATCGCCACGAAGGCTCTCCCAGGTTAGTCCACAGAACCTATTGCCGAAGTGCCCGCCACAGGCGCTCCGCCGTGAAGGGCTGGGTGTAAACAACCGGGCGACCAGCACCCAACGCGTCGTTGATGGCATTGGCAAGCGCGCCAATGGCACCCATCACGCCGCCTTCCGACATGCCCTTCATGCCGCCGGGGGTGAGGCTGTTCGGCCTGTTCACGTCGATGACTTCGATGGCGCAGAGATCGGCCGCTCGGATCATCGCATAGTCCATGAAGGAGCCGGCCAACGCCTGACCATCGGCGTCATAGGCGCAGTGCTCCATCCAGGCGCCCGAGAGCCCCATGGCAACCGCGCCATGAACCTGACCCGCCACCACACGCGGATTGATCTCGGTGCCGCAATCATGAGCGACAACATAGCGTTTCAGGCTGATGGTGCCGGTCTCAGGATCGATCTCGATCTCGCAGGCATGGGTCGCGTTGGAATAGGTAATGGGTGGGGGGTCATAGGCGACGGTTGCGTGTAATCCCGGCTCCATCCCCTCGGGCAAGTTCAAGGGGTCGAGATGGGCAAGACGGGCGAGCCCGGGCAGTGTAAGGCCCGTCGCGGTCCAGACTCCATCAATCTCGCGCAGCACCTCGCCATCGGCCAGCGCCAGTTGATCGGCTGCATTCAAGCCGAGACGATGGGCCGCAATCGCCAACACTTTGGTGCGAAGGCGCTGCGCTGCCATCAGCACCACGCCACCGCCGGCCGTGCCGCCACGTGCGCCGCGCGACCCCATGCCATAGGGCGCAATGTCGGTGTGGCCGATCTGGACAGAGATCGCATCCAACCGCGCGCCGAGCCCTTCCGCCGCACATTGGGCGAGCGTCGTCTCATAGCCTTGACCGGAGCCCATGAGGCCGCATGAGACTAGCACCGCGCCTGAGGGCTCGACCCTTACAGTCGCAACCTCGTGGCCGGAGCCGGCGATCCCGGCATTGCGATAGAATTGCGAGCCATAGGTGGTTGATTCAACCACGGTGCAGAAGCCAAGCCCGAGCAACCGTCCCGCCCGGGTCGCCTTGATTTGCCGCGCGCGACAAGCCTCATAGTCGACGGCCGTCACCGCTGCCTCAAGGGTCGCAGCCGGCGTCACATCCACATAGGTCTCGCCGGTAATGGTCGTGAACGGCAGGTCGGCATCGCGGATCGTATTCAGCCTGCGTACCGCGACGGGATCGAGGCTGAGTTCGCGCGCAATCGCATCAATCGTCCCGTCCATGATCCAGGACGCGCTGGCCATTGGCGCCCGCATAGGGCCTGCCGGACATTTATTGGTCAGCCAGACGGAGACATCGTAGCTGTAGGCCGGAATGCGATAGGGTCCGGGCAGAATGAGCGCGACCACGCGCGCCATGTAATTCGCGGGAAAGAAGCAATAGGCGCCGAAATCAGCCTCGATGCGGGCCTCCAGCCCGAGAATGGTGCCGTCAGCCGTCACCGCTGCACGCGTCACGATGTCTTCTTCCCGCGCATGAAGGGCGGCCATCAGGTTCTCGCCGCGCTCTTCCTGCCAGCGCACCGGGCGCTTCAGCGCAATCGCGAGCGCCGCAACGGTCAACTCCTCGCGGAGAAGCGCGATTTTTTGCCCGAAACCGCCGCCCATATCAGGGGAAATGACGGTCACCTGCCCTTCGCCAAGGCCCAAGCGCGCGGCCAAGGCGCTCCGAAGGGGATGGGGCGCCTGATTGCCGCCGTGAATGGTCAGATGTTTGCGCCCCGGGTCCCACATTGCAACGAGACCGCGCGGCTCAAGCGGCGCATGGGTCACGCGGCCTTGCGAGAACCGCGCCTCCACAATGCGCGCCGCGCGCCCGAAGGCGGAGGCCATGTCGCCGGCACTGAAGGTCTGGTGCGAAATCTCATTCGTCGAGAGGCCGGGATCGACGGTCAGGCCCGTTCGCGCGTCCGCAATGGAGGCAACGGCCGGGGTCTCATCATAATCGACCGTAATTGCCTCTAAGGCCGCCTGCGCTTGCTCCACCGTCTCGGCGACCACGACCGCCACGAGATCGCCGACGAAGCGAACGCGATCCACCGGAAAGGGCGGGAGGTCGACGGGCTTCAGCCCATCAATGGCCGGTGCCACGCGCAGGGTCGTCGCGTGGGCCGCAACATCGCGACCGGTCCAGATCGCGAGCACGCCCGGCATCACGCTCGCGGCGTCTTTGCTGATCGCAACAAGGTCGGCGCGGGCGTGGGGGCTGCGCACGAAAACCGCGTGGCACTCGGATGGGAAGGAGAGATCAGCAATATAGCGCCCGAGACCTAAGACAAATCGCTCGTCTTCGACGCGCGCAATATCAGCGCCGATCCCGGCACTTGAGCGCGGCTTGCCATCGCGAGGGATCGGGCCTCTCACTGCTCGCCCTCGGCGAGGCGCTCCTCGCTTGCCTGGTCGAACAGATGCAAGCGTTCATTCGGGAAGGTCACGTTGATCGTGTCACCAATCGCGACGCGCAGCTCTTTCGACGCGCGTACGACGAGGTCGACGCCTGCGACATGGACGTCGAGATGCTGTTCGGAGCCAAGCGGCGAGACGAGGGTCACTTCAGCCTGCAGACCGGAACTCCCAAGATCCATATCCTCGGCCCTGACTCCCAGCGTCACCGCACGGCCGACAAAGCGCCCTGCCCTCGCAGCATCGAGCGGAACGGCGAAATCGCCTCGGGTGAAAAGCGGCTGAGACGAGTTCCCGCCAATGACACCGTCGACGAAATTCATTTGCGGCTGGCCCAGAAACGCCGCAACGAAGCGATTGCGTGGGCGCGTATAGATCGCCTCGGGTGTATCGAGCTGCTGGACGACGCCGTCTCGCATTACGGTGATGCGGTCGGCAAGGGTCAACGCCTCGGCCTGATCATGGGTCACATAGATGAAGGTGGTGCCCATCGTGCGATGGAGCCGCTTGATCAGTGATCGGGTCGATACCCGCAAGGCGGCATCGAGGTTCGACAGCGGCTCATCCATCAGGAAGGCGCTCGGCTGGCGCACGAGGGCGCGACCAAGCGCGACGCGCTGCCGCTGGCCGCCCGAGAGCTGTTGCGGCCGCCGGTCCAGGAGATGAGCAATTTCCAATTGTTCGGCCGCAGCCGTCACCTTGGCCGTGATCTCGTTTTGCGCCACGCCGCGAAGCCGAAGCCCGAAGGCCATGTTCTCAAAGACCGATTTCTGCGGATAGAGCGCGTAGGACTGAAAGACCATGGCGATTTCGCGCTTATGCGCCGGCACGAAGGTCATGCGGCGGTCGTCGAACAACACCTCGCCGCTTGAGATCTCCTCTAACCCCGCGATGATATTGAGCGTCGTCGTCTTGCCGCAGCCCGATGGCCCGAGGAAGACCATGAATTCCTGATCGCGAATGTCGAGATCAAGCGCTTTGAGGGCAGTTACGGCCCCATAGGACTTGGTCACGGCTTCAAGGCGAATGCGTGCCATGGGTTACCCTTTTACCGCGCCGGCGGTCAGACCCGACACGATGTAGCGCTCAAACAGCATGGCGAGCACGACCGGCGGGATGATCGCGATGACACCGGCCGCGTTTACAAACGAAAACGAGGTGGTGAAGTCCATCACGAAGCCAGAAATGACGATGGGCAGCGTCTGCGACGTGATGTTTTGGGTGAGGATCAGCGCGAAGATGAACTCGTTCCAGCTGGTGAGAAACGCAAACATCAGCGACGCCACGAGCGCTGGTAACGACAGCGGCAAATAGACGTGCCGCAGCGCCTGAACATGCGAACAGCCATCGGCTCTCGCCGCGCGATAGAGGTCGCGCGGGATCTGCTCAAAGTAGGAGATCAGGATGAAGATCGTGAAGGGCACGGTCACCGCGAGATAGGTGATGATCAGCCCGAGCGAGGTGTTGATCAGGTCGAGATTTCGCATCACCAGAAAGAGCGGCACGATCAGCGCGATGTCTGGAATGACCCGCGTAACCAGGATCGTATAGAGCGCGGCTTGGCGCCCTTTGAAGTGAATGACGGCAATGGCATAGGCGGCTGTGATGGAGACCGCGAGGTTCAAGACGGCGACCCAAAAGCCGACCCAGAACGAATTCCAGAGCGCCGGCAAGAGGTTCTCGGCCCCCGATGGCAGGAAGCGCCCCGTCGCGGGATCGCCCTGTCGGCGCGTTTCATAGGTCACTTCGCGGGTGGTTGTGGCAAAGATCGCCTCGAAATTGCCGAGCGTCGGTCGCGGCGGCAGCCAGTTCGGCGGCACGGCGGTGATGTCTGCCTCCGTCTGCAGCGAGGACGAGACAAGCCAGGCCACCGGCCCCGCGACATAGGCGGTCAGCAGCAGCGAGAACAGCATAATGATGATCCCGCGGGTGAGCTTGGCGCGCCGATAGGCGCCACGTCCGGCATCGTCAGAGAGGCTCATACGCGCCTCCCAAGGCCGCGAATGAAGAGATAGGAGAGGAGGAAGGTCGCAAGCGCCAGGATGTAAGAGAGCGCTGCACCAATACCGAATTTCAAATTGCGGAACGTCTCCACATAGATCTGCCAGGACAGCGTATAGGAGGCGTCCCCCGGCCCGCCCTGGGTCATGATCAGAAACAGGTCGAAATGTCGGATCGAGATCATCGTTTCGTAGACCAGCACCAGCATTAGCCCCGGCTTGATAGAGGGCATGGTGATGTGGACGAAGCGCTGAAACACATTGGCGCCGTCAACGGTTGCCGCGCGGTAGAGATCGGCGGGGATCGCCTTGATCGAAACGATGAAGAGGATCGCTGCGAGCGGCATCTGTTTCCAGATCGCCGCATTGGCGATCATGAAAAGGGTGAGGTCGGGATCGCCCAGCCACACCCGATAGCGCTCGATCAGCCCCAGCTGGAACAATGCACCATTGAGGAGCCCGTAGCCGGGGTCGTAAATCCACTTCCACATCAGCCCGTTCACCACCGAGGGCGTCGCCCAGGGCAGCAGGATGAGCGCTGAAAGAAAGCGCCGGCCGGGAAAGACCTCGTTGAGGAGCAGCGCCACGCCGAGCGCCAACACCGTCGTCACGGAGACCGTCACCAGCGTGTAAACCGTGGTGCGCTGGACGGCGATCCAGAAGTTCGGGTCGGCAAAGACCCGCTGATAATTGCCGGTCCCGACAAAGGGCTGACGCCAGGGGCGCGTCAGCACGATGTCATAGAGGCTGGTCATCAGCGAATAGACGATCGGATAGACCGCCACCAACATGAGAACAACGAAGACCGGCAGGATCAGGAGGGCGGCATTTCGCTCGTCATATCCGAAGATCCGGCCAAGCCGGTCGAGGACCATCCCGCGCGCCATGAGGATCAGCCCCGCCGAAGCTCGTTCCACTTCTGCGCCATGGCGCGTGCCGCAGCTTCAGGCGCGGCGCGGTTGAGGAAGACCGATTGCCAGGCGGCATTGGCAGTTTCGTTCCATTCGCCGAACCAGGGAGAAATGACATCCTTCTTCACCGCACCCTCGGCTTGGCGAGCAATGACATCGCCGCCGCCGGCCCACTTCTCCCAGAAGGCCTTGACGTCGGGATCAGCCGACAGGGGCTGCGTGCAGAAGGGCAGACCGACATCGGTCAGCAAGAGCTTCTGGAGGGTATAGGCACCGGTCGTGTCGCGGCCGCCGAAAAATTCCATGAACTTGACGGCATTGGCGCGGCGCGCGGCATTGGCCTTGGCGCCGGCCGACATGCCGTAGAAGCGGATCCAGCCGCAGGTGGCGCTGGCCGTCGCGCGCGGGCCCATGGGCATCATGGCCGGGCGAAGCTTGCCGGCAGCGGTCGCCTGCGAGGGGTCATTCAGCGCGCGCAGCCGATAGGTCGGGATGATGCCGAAGGCGTGCTGTCCCGCCCCCATGGCGCGCAACCCGTTGATCTCAGGCGTCTCGACTGCACCGGGCGAGACGATCTTATGGGTGTGAATGGCATCGCGGATCCAGCTCGCGGTCTCAATCATGCCGCGACCGGCTTCCGCCATGATCGGCGCGCCGGCCGGATCGATGAACCGGCTGCCATGCGAGAACACCATCGCGCTCATGAATTCGACGAGCCAGGTATCGATCGCGAGCGACAGCAGCATGGGATATTCGACGAGGCCGGCCTGCTTGATCCGCAAGGACTGTTGAACCACCTCGTCCCAGGTTTTCGGCGCTTCCGCGATGCCAGCGCGGTTCAGAATGTCCATGTTCACCACGAAGGACATGTGGTCGCCATAGTAGGCGAGACCATATTGCTTGCCGCGATAGGCCATGGACTGGGTGCAATAGGGTGCGGCTTCCGCGTTGTATTTCATCAATTCGGGCACGTCGCTGATGTCGGCGAGCCAACGCGCCTCGGCAAATTCCGGCAGCCAGGCATCCGACACCCAGAGCACGTCCAGGGGTGCATTGCCGACGAGGCGGGTGACCACTGACGTGCGATATTGCGCCCAGGGGAAGTTCTCGTAATTGACACGAAGGCCAGACGCCTTCTCAAAGGCGGTCACATGGCTTTTGACTTGATCAACGGCCGCCGACCAAGCGGTGAAATTGATAGCTGGACCCGCTTGAGCGGAGACCTTTGCCGGGGCACCGAGCATCGAGAGCCCCGCAAGCCCTGCCGCTCCCTTCGCGAATGAGCGCCGAGAAAAAGACGTCTTCACACCATCAGTCATTGTCGACCCCGCCTAAAGCCCAGGAACCATCTGGGTAAAGCTTATCGGGTTGGGACAAGCCTGCAATGGCCGTCATCGGGGTACCTGCAATGTCCCCCCGACATTCACGGGGGACGCGACATCATGTCACGTCAGATTTGGGCCCCCCGCTAATCCCGCAGTCCCGCCGCATAGCCGAAGGCAACAACCGGATTTTCGGCGGTTTCCACCCACACGCTTTTGACCTGGGTGTACTCATAAAGCGCTTCGACGCCGCTGGAGCGCCCGTGGCCGCTCATATTGAAGCCGCCAAAGGGCGAGGCGACATTGATGGTCTTGTAGGAGTTGATCCAGAAGGTTCCGGCCTTCACGGCTGCCGCCACCCGATGGGCGCGCCCGACATCGCGGGTCCAGACCGCACCGGCAAGGCCAAAGTCGCTATCATTGGCAAGCGCGATCGCCTCCTCCTCGGTGTCGAAGGGGATCGCGACGACGACGGGCCCAAAGACCTCTTCGCGCGCGATCCGCATGGCATTACTGCCATTTTTCAGGAGCGTCGGCGCAACAAAATAGCCGCCTGCGGCCCCGGCCGAAGTCTCGCCAGTGACGAGTTCGGCCCCTTCCGCCACGCCCTCCCGCACCAGGGACAGAACATGCGCGTGTTGTTTTGCATTGTTGATGGGACCGATTTCGGTCTCCGGCAGGCCGGGGTCGCCGACTTTCAGGCGCGCGGCGCCGTCAGCCACCAATCCGACGAAGCGGTCATAGATCTCGCGTTGAACGAGAAGGCGCGAGCCGGCGACACAGCTCTGCCCGGCGCCTGAAAAGATCGCCGCCTGCGCGCCAACCGCCGCACGCGCGAGATCGGCATCGGCGAAGACGATATTGGCCGATTTGCCGCCGAGTTCGAGGACGCAGGGCAAGAGGCGCTTGGCGCAAGCTTCCGCGATCAGTCGTCCCGTTGGCACTGAGCCGACAAAGACGACCTTCTTGACGGCGGGATGGGCAAGCGCGCCCTGCCCTGCGGTATGTCCAAAGCCCGCAAGCACATTGATGACGCCCTGGGGCAAGCCCGCCTCTTCCGCAAGCTTTGCAAGCGCAAGCGAGGTCAGCGGCGTTAGCTCCGAGGGTTTGAGGACGACCGCATTGCCCATGGCGATGGCAGGCGCGATCTGCCAGCCAGCGGTAAAAATCGGCGCGTTCCACGGCGTGATCTGCAACACGACGCCCATGGCCTCACGGCGGGTGTAATTCAGGTGCGAGGTCGGCACTGGGATAACATCACCGTGGAATTTGTCGGCCCAGCCCGCGTAATATTCGAACATCTCCGCGACTTTCGCGACCTCAACCCGCGTAGCGCGGATCGGCTTGCCGGCGCTGAGCGATTCAAGCTGTGCGAGCGGCTCGGCCGAGCTCAGCACCGCGCGCGCAATCGCCTGCATGATCCGCCCGCGCGCCGCACCGCTCAATCGGGCCCAGGCGCCTTGGGCGGCCGCGGCCGCCTCCGCCGCCCTGCCCGCAAGTTCCGCCCCCGCATCGGGATAGGCGAGAAGCCGTGAACCGGTCGCGGGATCGTTGATCGTCACCGGCGCACCCGTGCCTGAAACCATCGCTCCGCCGATATGGGATCCGAGTGTGGTGAGACCAGGCCAGAACGGCTCGATGGCTATCTGAAGTCGTGGATCGATGAAGGAGTGCATGGCCTATCTCCCCTCCTCAGCGTCAATCGTCCCGACAACGATGCGGTTGAAATCATCGTCATCGGGAATGGTGTTTTCGCTTTTCCCCCAGAGCGAGGCAGTCAATCCCGCCATGGGCAAGGTGAGCCCAAGTTCGCCCACAAGCTGCTCGGCGAGGCGCACGTCTTTGCGCATCAACTTCATGGTGAAGCCGGAATTGTAGGCATCATTCAAGATCCAGGTGGGGAAATTGACCTGAGTCACCCCCGAGCGTCCCGAACCGGCATTAAGCCCGTCAAGCAAGCGCGCGGGATCAACGCCCGCCTCGCGCGCAATACGGACGGCCTCAGCACCAGTCAGGAGATGGGCGGCGCAGAGGAGATTATTGATGATCTTTGCAACATGGCCGGCACCCGAAGCGCCAATATGGACACGCTTGGCGCTGATGGCTGCGAGCACAGGCTCGACCCTGGCAATGTCCGCCTCCTCACCGCCTAGCACCATGGTCATGGTGCCGGTGATCGCGCCCTTCGGCCCGCCGCTCACCGGGGCATCGATCATGGCAGCGCCTTTCGCGCCCAAGAGCGCGGAAAGCTTGCGCGTCTCTTCCGGATGGGAGGTTGAGGTATCGACAATGATGAGGCCAGGCCGGGCATGGGCGAGAATGCCGTTCTCGCCGGTCACAACGCTGTCGACGATAGCCGCCGTCGGGAGCGAGAGGATGACGACCTCGGCGTCGCGGCAGAGCGGTGCGACATCCTCAAAGGTCTCGATCCCCTCGGCGGCCAGCGCCGCG
>JBAWYY010000021.1:0-15285 GCA_037143285.1 Alphaproteobacteria bacterium
AGGGGAGAGGGTTATGGCGCTACAAGGGAAAAAGGGTTTTGCGCCTCAAATGAAAGGGCTTATCCGCCCTTCCTCACGCCCAGAGGCGTTCGCTCTGGCGGCCGGTATAGAGTTGGGCTACTTCCGCGGCATAGCCGTTGAACAACTGCGTCGGCACGCGGTTTCCCGTGCCGATCAGTTCTTCGCTCGCCTGGCTCCAGCGGGGATGGTCGACGCGCGGGTTCACGTTCGCCCAGAAGCCATATTCGCTCGCCTGGGTTTTCTCCCAGAGCGACACCGGGCGCACATCGGTGAAGGTGATCTTCACAATGGATTTGATCGCCTTGAAGCCATATTTCCACGGCGTGATGAGACGGATCGGCGCGCCGAACTGGCGCGGCAGCGGTTTGCCATAGACGCCGGTGACGAGCATCGCCAAGGGGTTGGCCGCCTCATCGATGGCAAGACCCTCCACATAGGGCCAGGAATACCAGCTCTGGCGCTGGCCCGGTGCCACGGACGGATTCAGGAAGGTCTCAAAGCGCAGATATTTGGCGGACCCCAGCGGCTCAACCTTGTCCATCAGGGCCTTGATCGGGAACCCCGTCCAGGGCACGGCCATGGCCCAGGCTTCCACGCAGCGGAAGCGCAGGAGGCGTTCTTCCAAGGGCATGCTGCGGATGAGGGCGTCGATATCGATGGTCTGGGGCTTTGCCACCATGCCGTCGATGGCGACCGTCCAGGGGCGGATGGGCAGCGCCTGAGCCGCGCGCGCAATGCGCTTGGTGGAGCCGAATTCGTAGAAATTGTTATAGTCCGAGGCGACCTCTTCCTTCGTCAGTTCGCGGTCGAGCGTGAAGGCCGGGTCGCGCTTGGCGGGGTAGAGGTCAGTCGTCGGATCAGGCAGTTGCGCCACGCGCTGGGCAATCGCTGGGGCTGCCGCCACCGTTGCAGCGGCTGTGACGCCGGCGCCGACAAAGGCGCGGCGGTTCAAAAAGACGCTTTCCGGCGTCGCCGCACTCTCCGGGAGTTCCCAACCACGCTTCACTTTGATCAGCATCGCTCGTCTCCTGATGGGGTGGGGCGCGTCTCATCGCCGCTCACCGATAATCTCTGGCCGTGCGAGATGCCGCCCGGCGTCCGAATCTGTTACCGCGAAGGCCATGTCTCAGACCCTCATCGCCGTCATTGGCCTCACCGCAGCCGCGATCACCACCCTGTGCTGGGTGCCACAGGCCCTGCACATCATTCGCACCCGCGACACCACCGCCTTGTCCTTGCCGGCCTATGCGGCTCTCGCCACTGGCATCGGACTTTGGCTGGTCTATGGCCTGATGATCGGCGATATCCCGCTCATCCTGTCCAACATGGTCACGTTTGCGCTGATCGTCGTGATCATCGCGCTTAAGCTGAAGTACGGCTAGTCCAGCTCAACCGTTACAGAGCCGTGCGGTTTATTGAAGACCACCAGGTGAAGCGGACTAAACTTGGCGCTCACCCCGCAATTATCACTTGCCGGTGCTGATTTTCAGATCAACCGCCGCAATCCACCGCTCAAGGCGCGCTTTGTTCACCCCGAAATCGCGGTAGCCGACCTGCGAGCGCGAGAACAGGGCAACCGTTGCCGTGCCGTCGCCGAGATCAATCACTTTCACGTCGATGGTATCGGGGAAGCCGACGGTCGTGCGCTGCAAATAGCGGTCGTGAAAGCCGGTGGGGTCGCGGTGCACCTGTTCGGTGCGCGGCTCGGCGAGCGCGACCGCCTCGAAGGCTGAGCGCAGCGCGTCGGGGGAGGCGGGGAAGACGGGGGCGACCGCCGTCAGACGGCGGCCGGTCACATAGCCCTCAGGCGCAATCAGCGCGGTGTTCGGGCGGCTCGGCTTGCCCAAGGTGCTGAAATCAACCGACCCCTGATCAGCGGGGCCGAACATCGTCAACAATCCCGACAGCATGTTTTTCATTCCCCTCGGTAAAGGCCTCGTGAGAGGCTCGTCATCCTCGGCAATAGTGAAAATGCCCCACGCCGTCCACAGTCGGATTTAATTGCCCGGATTCATTCGCTATGTCAGTCGTGACCTCTCCCCATGTCCTCCCCATTCTCCTCTTGATCGCCTCCAATCTGTTCATGACGCTCGCGTGGTATGGGCATCTGAACTTCAAATCGGCGCCACTCTGGATCGTCATCCTGGTGAGCTGGGGGATCGCAGCCTTCGAATATTGCTTGGCAGTCCCCGCCAATCGCATCGGCCACGCCGTCTATTCGGCCGCCGAACTCAAAACCATTCAAGAGGTGATCACCTTGGCGGTGTTCGTGGCCTTCTCCGTGGTCTATTTGAGGGAGAGCTTGAGTTGGAACCACTACGTTGGCTTCGCGCTGATCGCGACAGGCGCCGGATTCGTGTTTCAAGGCAAGGTCTAGGAATAAGTCACAAAGGACGGGGTTATGCAGGGGTTTTCCAGCGGAATTGCTGCCGTCGATCGCTATGTCGAACATGGCTATGACGGGGTGCGCGGCATGTCCTCGCGCTTTGCCGCGACCATTTGCGGCCACATCCTGCGCCGGCAGACCGAGATGGGCATTTCCGGCTCGGTTGCTGAGATCGGCACCTTCGAGGGCCGGTTCTTCGTGATGATGGCTCTGGCGCTGGCGCCGGGCGAACATGCCTATGGCTTTGATCTCTTCACCTGGCCCGACGACAAGGTGATGGATCGCCTCACCGACAATATGAGCCGCAATGGGGTCGATCCCAGCACCTGGACCGCGCGGCCGTTTAACACGGGAACGCTGACCCAGCGCGATTTTGACGGGCTCACCGGCAAAGCGCCGCTGCGCTTCATCCATATCGATGGCGAGCATTCACCTGAGGCGCTCACCCATGATCTGACCCTTGCCCATGCAGCCCTCCATCGCCAAGGGCTGATTTGCCTCGATGACATGCTCCATCCCGGCTACCCCTTCTTGGTGGTGGCCGTGCATGACTATTTGAAGCGCCATCCCGATATGCGGCTGATGTGTGTGGTCGACCGCGAGGATATCGTCGGCGCGGCGAAGTTCCTGATATGCCGGGACGATGCGGTGAAGCTCTATGAGAACGACCTCATGCACCGCTTCCAACCCCAACATTTCGTGCTGGGGGGCGATGCCATGGGTCATCATTGTGTGGTTCTCACGCCCCATCCGCGCATTGCGGAGGTGTGACGCGCTTGAGGTTCAGCGGCGCTGACGGCGGACTTTCACCGGTACGCGAGCGCGCACGGCGTTGACGGCACCGGCAATCAAGGCAAGGCCGATCAGACCAATCACCCCGGTAGAGATGAGGGCAGGGCTCGCATCCAACGCGGTCAGGTCAGCTGCATCGGCCAATTCAGACGTGACGATGCCGGCGACAATGCCGATGGCAATGACCAATGCTGTAATGAGGAGAGCCCACAGCACCATGGTCGGCCCAAGGCGAGCCGAGGCAAAGCCCCGCTTGCCAATAACGATGATCCCAGGTCGTGCACCACGTATCATGGGTCGCCCCTTTCGCGGTTCGAATCGCCAATGCCATCGGTACCCATTGCACCACGGCTCATCTCGATCGTCACCACGAGATATGTCGTAAACTTCGCGGCGAAAGGATGTCCTAGCTCAAAAGAGCGTGATGAAGCCTCACCGCAATCACTCAACTTGTCCACCTCGTCTTAACCCTATTGGGATCAGAGTAACGGCCTTAAGCGTTCTTGAGTGAGGCCCGCGCCCATGCCGCGTTATGTCCTGTTTGCCGTGGCGGTCGCCGCCGTTGTTACCGCTCAGATGATTGATCGTCGCACCGCTCGCCTGACGGAAGAAGAGCGCACCATCGCCCAGCGGCTCCTCGGCATTGAGGAAGCGGACTCTGGCCTCATCACCGGCTCGGTGCGTCGCCAACAGCGTTAAGCCGCGCGCGGTTTCCCGCGTCTCTTTTCCCCTCGCAGTTCTGTTGCACTGCGAGACGGCCCCCTTGTCAGCGGCTCAAAGCGGCGCGAGCATCCGTGTCCGCGAGCCGATCCGACAGAGATGATCCGCCGCGGCCGTCCACAGCTTCCGGGTGGCCTTTCTCGCCCGGGTCATCTCCTGGGGAGAAGAGCATGGCTGGTTTCAATGGCAGACGAGCATCGGGTCCACGGTGCATTGCGATTGTGGGCCCGTTTCAAAGCGGCAAGACCACGTTGATTGAGGCGATCCTCGAGCGAACCGGCGCCATCGGGCGCATGGGCTCGGTGGATCAAGGCACGGCGGTGACCGATTCCAGCGCTGAGGCGCGCCAATTCAAGATGTCGGTGGAGGCAGCCAGCGTCTCCGTCGACTTCTTAGGCGACCGCTACAGCTTCATCGATTGTCCTGGCTCGGTCGATTTTCTCCACGACATGCGCAATGTGCTCCCGGCTGTCGATGCGGTGGTCGTGGTCTGCGAGGCGGATGAGCGCAAAGTGCCGGCACTCGGCGTCATCATGCGGGAGCTGGAAGCCCAGGGCATCCCGCGCATCCTGTTCATCAATAAGATCGACAAGGCCGATAAGCGGATCCGCGAGACCCTGGCACTGCTAAAGCCCGCCTCGCGCGTGCCCCTTGTGCTGCGCCAAATCCCGATCTGGCGAAACGGCATCGTCCGGGGCTTTGTCGATCTCGCGCTGGAACGCGCCTTTGTCTATCGCGAGCATGCGGCCTCCGAGGTCATCCCGCTGGAGGGCGAGGATCTGACCCGCGAACGCGATGCTCGTTTCACCATGCTGGAAACGCTCGCCGATCACGATGACGAGCTGATGGAGACGCTGCTCTCCGATATGGAGCCGCCGCGCGATAAGGTCTTCGACGATTTGTCGAAAGAGCTGCGCGATGGGCTGATTTGCCCGGTGCTGTTCGGCTCGGCGAGCCGCACCCACGGCGTGCTTCGGCTTCTGAAAACGCTCCGTCACGATGTCTTCCCGGTGGAGGCCGCGGCGAAACGGCTGGGGCTCGGCGCGGATGCCTCATCTGCGGCGACCGCGCATGTGATGAAGACCCTGCACACGCCCCATGGCGGCAAGCTCTCGATTGCCCGCCTGATGCAGGGAACGCTTGCTGAAGGGGCCGTGCTCACCGGCGCCAATGGCAGGGCTGAGCGCATTTCCGGCCTCTATCGGCTGTTCGGGCCGGGCGTTGAGAAGGTGCACGAGGCCCATGCGGGCGACACCATCGCCTTCGGGCGGCTTGATCAGGTGGCAACCGGCGAGATGGTGACAACTGCAAAAGCCGCTGTCACCGCCCATGGGCCGGCGGCCGTGCCGCAGCCTGTGCTCACCACCGCGCTGCGCCCGAAGGACCGCAAGGATGATGTGAAGCTCGGCCAAGTGCTCGCCAAGCTCGTGGACGAGGACCCTTCGCTCCATGTCACCCATGTGGCGGAGACCGGCGAAATCCTGCTCTCGGGACAGGGCGAAATGCAGCTGCGCGTCGCGCTCGCCAAGCTCGCGGGCCGTTATCAGGTGGCGCTCAGCCAAGGGCTTCCTGCGATCGGCTATCGCGAGACCATCCGCAAGGCGGTCACGGGCGTACGCGGCCGGCATCGCAAGCAGTCCGGCGGCCATGGTCAGTTCGGCGATGTGGTGATTGATGTGGCGCCGCTGCCGCGCGGTTCAGGCTTCCAGTTCACCGATACGATCACCGGCGGCGTCATCCCGAAGAACTATATTCCCGCCGTCAAAGCAGGCGTGGAGGAAGCGCTGCGATCAGGGCCGCTTGGCTTCCCCGTGGTCGATCTGAAGGTGACCCTCACCGACGGCAGCTATCACGCGGTCGATTCCTCCGACATGGCGTTTCAGCAGGCCGGCCGCATCGCGATCCTCGATGCGCTCGGGGTCTGCGCGCCCGTGCTGTTGGAGCCGATCCGGCGGGTCGAAGTGGCGATACCCTCAGAGGCGACCGCCCGGATCAATGCCATCGTCTCGGCACGACGCGGCCAACTCCTCGGCTTCGATGCAAGGCCGGGATGGGACGGGTGGGACGTGGTTCAAGCTTTGATGCCGGAGGCTGAAATCGGCGATCTCATCGTCGATATCCGCTCGGCGACCGCGGGCGTTGGCAGCTTCACCTCGCGCTTCGAGCATTTGGCCGAAGTCATCGGTCGCGATGCCGAGCGCGTTGCGCAGGGCAGATCTGCCGCGTGAGGCCAGAGCTGCTGGTGAAGCTTTTGCGATCACACAAAGAAAAAGGCCGGGTCCACCAGGGGCCCGGCCGTTAAGTTTCGGTGAAACCGCGACAGGCGCGCATCACCGCCTTCCAGAGGAGAACGAAGGCCACAGCCGCAAAGCGCGCAGGGAGGTCGGCGCCTCGGGTGCAAACATCGTGAATGCCGATATGGCGCTTTAGTGTGCAATGCACAAGAATGGACGCCGCATGGCTGTAATACCTTTGCCGCGCGTCTCATCACGTTGCTGAATCTCCGGGCAATTTGGGGTGTTTTGATCCCCAGATGCGAGCGCGGGGAGTCGAAAGATGTCGGTCGATTCCATGACCGCTCGACGACATCGGGATTAAGAGGACCTTAACAGGTTGTCCCTGATCATGACTTCCATGGTGCCGGTCAGACTTTAAGTGGATGAGGCTCGAAGCCCCATTGTGCGACGACAGCGAATCCTAGAAGTCTCGGTCTGTAGGCAAGCGTTCGCATCCCGCGTACAGTTCAAGTGCAGAGCGATTCGGACCATCTCTTCAAAGGGTTGGCCCACCTGAACGTATCCCGTTCGGGGTCTCTATAAGACTGTTGCGTCGCGTTTCGTCGCGTTGTCCGACACTCGAGCGAATGCACGGGGACGGCATGTCACTGACCGATCTCGACCACTCCGACCGCCAAGCCAATCCGGTCGATCTTGTCGAAAGTCTCGCCTCTCTCAACGATTGGTCCTTTGACCGATCAGGGGATGACGAGATCACCATTTCCCTTACCGGGCGATGGGCCGACTATCATGCGTCCTTCACCTGGATGGATGATATCGAGGCGCTGCATATGGCTTGCGCCTTTGACCTCAAGGTGCCCGACCGGCGCCGGGCCGAGGCCAAAGAGCTGATCCAATTGATCAATGAGCAACTCTGGCTCGGGCATTTCGACCTCTGGCAATCCGAGGGCGTGGTGATGTTCCGCCATGCGCTTCTGTTGGCCGGCGGGGCGGAAGCCTCAGGGCGCCAATGCGAGGCCTTGATGGACGCCGCCATTGAAGCCTGCGACCGCTACTACCAGGCCTTCCAATTCGTGGTCTGGGCGGGCAAGTCAGCGCGCGAAGCCATGGACTCCGCCATGTTCGAGACGGTCGGCGAGGCTTAAGCGCTCACGCACTGAGGCAGGTGACAGCGGTCCTTTCGGACGGTAACGGTCTGATCCCCTTGGGAGGACCGTTATGAATTCGCATCACCCCGCCGAAACGCCGCCGCTCTCCGGCTTTAATGGCGAACTCGTGCTTGTCGGCGCCGGCCAGATGGGCGGCGCGCTTCTGCGTGGCTGGCTGCGTCTGGGGCTCGATCCGAAGCGCGTGACGGTGCTGGACCCGCGTCCGCCCGCGCCCATTCGCGCGGTGATCGAAGCGCAGGGCATTGCGCTTGATCCGAAGGACCCGCCCTTTGCCGATGTTCTCGTGCTCGCAGTGAAACCGCAGATCGCCGATGACGTGATGCCGCTGGTGACCTCCCTCATCGCCAAGACCACGGTCGTGGTCTCGGTCATGGCCGGCAAGACCATTGCCAGCATGGAGAAGGTCTATGGGCGCGACACCGCCGTCGTTCGCACCATCCCGAACACGCCGGCGCAAGTGGGCCGCGGCATCACCGCCGCTTTCCCCAACGCCCATGTGACGGAGGCGCAACGCGCGCTGGTGGACACCTTGCTTACCGCCGTTGGGCGGGCGGAATGGCTGGAGCGCGAAGACCTGATCGATGTGGCAACCGCCGTCTCGGGGTCGGGGCCTGCCTATGTGTTTCTGCTCGCTGAAGCGCTTGCGCGCGCAGGGGAGGCGGCCGGTCTCCCGCATGACATTGCAGTGCGGCTGGCGCGGGCGACCGTTGAGGGGGCAGGCGAGCTTCTCTATCGCGCTCACGATATTGAAGCCGCGACCCTGCGCGAGAATGTGACCTCGCCCAATGGCACCACCTATGCCGCGCTGCAGGTGCTGATGGCGGCTGACGGGATTGATCCCCTGCTGCGACACGCTGTTGCCGCTGCGGCAAATCGCTCCAGGGAGTTGGCAGGATAATCTGCCATCCCCATGTCTGCGTGTACTAGATGCCTGCAGGCCCTCGGGCCGAATGGATGTCCCCACCGCTCAAGGAGCGCGCCATGGCCAAGGCCCCGAAGTCCGACAAGTCTCAAGCCGAACCCAAGCCCTCACCGCGCGCGGCGATCATCGCCGCTTTCATGGGCCTCTTGGCTGAGAAGAAGCCCGGCGAGATCGGCTTGAACGAGATTGCTGATCGCGCCGGCGTGTCGCTGGCTGAACTCCGTGGTCAATTCGGGTCCTGGTTCGACATCGTCACCGCCTTCGTCAAAAGCGTGGATGAAGAGGTTCTGGCCGGCATCGATGCCTCGCTGGCGGACGAGCCGGTGAAGGAAAAGCTCTTCGACATCCTCATGCGCCGGTTGGATGTCCTCGCGCCCCACAAGGCAGCGATTGAGAATCTCGGCAAAGCGGCCGCCCGCGATGGCGGCTTGGCGCTCGGCCTCAACCGGCTCGCGGTGCGCTCGCATCAATGGATGCTGGCGGCAGCGGGCGTTGAAACCTCAGGTCCCGGCGGTCGTTTGCGCGCGCAAGGCATGGCCGCGATGTTCGGCCAAGTGGTTTCGGTCTGGGTGAAGGATGAGGATCCGGGCCTTGCCCCGACCATGAAGGCCCTGGACGAGGGCTTGATCCGTGCGGGCCGTGCAGCGCGCGTTCTCAATGATATCGAGCGTTTGACCTCGCCCTTAAAGACCATTGCCTGCGGGTTGCGCGGGCCGGGGTTCAGGTCCTGGCGTAATGATCGCTGGGGCTCGCGCCGTGACGAGCGTGATGGCGAGCCGGTGCCTCGCAGCTGGCGCGGTGATGATTTTCGCGACCCCGCGGTCACCCCGGTGTGAGGGCGAATGATCGACGCCGGCGCGCCCTCAAGTCCCATCAGTTTCGATGATTTCATGAAGGTCGACGTCCGCGTCGGCCGCATCGTCGCTGTTGAGCCCTTCCCTGAGGCGCGCAAGCCTGCCTTCAAGCTCCGGATCGATTTCGGCCCGGAGATCGGGGAAAAGAAAAGCTCGGCGCAGATCACCGATCACTATACGCCCGAGACCCTGATCGGCCGTCAGGTGCTCGCGGTCGTCAATTTCCCGCCGCGCCAGATCGGCAAGTTCATGTCGGAAGTGCTGACCTTGGGTGTGCCGGACGGGCAGGGCGGCGTCGTGTTGCTTGCGCCGGAGCGTGAGGTGCCCATCGGCGGCAGGCTCTATTGAAACCGGACTGATCGCGAGGCAGCCCCCGCGATCAGCCGATGAAGTCGATTCACGCGGCGTTCTTACGCGGCCTTGGGGCGCACGGCGTCGGCGTAATCTTCCAAGATCACCTTCGACATATTGCCGGGGTGATAGGTGTAGGGGCCGATCTCGGCGACCGGCGTCACTTCCGCTGCCGTGCCGGTGATGAAGCACTCGTTGAAGCTTGAGAGCTCCTCCGGCATGATCCGGCGCTCCACCACTTCAAAGCCGCGCGCCTTGCACAGGTCGATGACCGTGCGACGCGTGATGCCATCAAGGAAGCAATCGGCGAGCGGGGTGTGCACCTTGCCGTCCTTGATGAAGAACACATTGGCGCCCGTGCATTCGGCGACCCGGCCCTGCCAGTCGAGCATGAGGGCATCGGCATAGCCCTTCTTCTCGGCCTTATGCTTGGAGATGGTGCAGATCATATAGAGGCCGGCGGCCTTTGAAGCCGAAGGCGCCGTTGCCGGATCCGGCCTGCGGAATTCCGCGATATCGAGGCGGATGCCCTTCATCTTGGTCGCGGGATCAAACATGGAGGGCCATGCCCAGGTCGCGATTGCCACATGGATTTTCGCGTGCTGGGCCGCGACCGCCATCATCTCCGAGCCGCGCCATGCGACCGGGCGCACGTAGGCGTCGGTCTGGCCATTGGCCTTCAAGGTCGCTTCCTTGGCGGCATCGAGTTCCGCCACCGAATAGGGGATTTCGAAGTCGATCAATTCAGCCGACTGGCGGAAGCGCTCGGAATGCTCGGTCATCTTGAAGATCGTGCCGCCATAGGCGCGCTCGCCCTCAAAAACGCAGGAGCCGTAGTGAAGCCCGTGGGTCAACACATGCACCTTGGCGTCGCGCCAGGGGACAAGCTTGCCGTCGAACCAAATGAAACCGTCACGATCGTCGAAAGGCACCAGCGTCATGGGTCGTCTCCTCCAGCATGTCGGGCCTTGCCTTGACGTCGGCAATAGGCGACCGATCTTGTCGTTAGGTTCGTTTTGCGCAAGCGGCGCGTAACGGTTAGTCTTGGATCCGAGCCCTCAGGGTGCCGCGCAAGCGATTCCTCGAGAGCTCAGAATTGTCGCTCCCCGCACGATCATTGCGCGGTGGAGGGGCGGACGAGTAACAATCGGCAACAAATATGTCAACATGGCTGACATAAATGTCTCACCAGCCCTGCGTCGCGGGCCTCCCTCGTCGGGTGCGGGGGATGCTGGCGCGCGCGATCCGGCCTTTGATCTGATTGAGCTGTTGTTCTTTGCCTATCGCGACTTCGTGGCTGATCCCGACCATGTCTTGGAGCGGCTCAACTTCGGTCGCGCCCATCACCGGGTGCTGCATTTCGTCAATCGCCATCCCGGCATTCGGGTCGCCGATCTCCTCGATATCTTGAAAATTACCAAGCAGAGCCTCGGGCGTGTGCTGCGCGAATTGATCGAGCAGGGCTATGTCGACCAGAGCGAGGGCCGCGCGGATCGCCGCCAGCGGCTGCTCACGGCTACCGACAAGGGCCGGGCTCTCGCGCTTGAACTTGCCCGCCTGCAGACCGAGCGCTTCGCCAAGGCGCTCGCCTCTTCCGGCACGACGCGGGACGCTGCCATGCGGTTCCTGTTTGCGATGATCGATGGCGAACAGCGCGAGGAGGTGACACGGCTCATCGCCAAGGCTGATCGCGCCGTGCGCAGGGATCGCTGATCATGGCACTGGACCGCAAACGGCTCGCCGATGACGCGCCGCATCTCCTTGTGGTGGATGATGACCGCGTCATCCGCCAGACCCTCGCGAAATTTCTGGCCAATAACGGTTACCGCGTCACCACCGCCGATCAAGCGAAGGCCGCGCGCTCGAAACTTGATGTGCTCGCCTTCGATCTCCTCATCCTCGATGTGATGATGCCCGGCGAGAACGGGCTGGAACTTGCGCGCGCCATCCGCAATGGCGCGACAAACCAAGACAAGGCCGTGCCGATCATCATGCTGACTGCGCGGGCCGAGCCGACCGACCGGATCGCGGGGCTTGAAATGGGCGCGGATGACTATGTGCCCAAGCCCTTCGAGCCGCGCGAACTGGTGCTGCGCATTGGTTCGATCCTGCGCCGCTCCGCCGTCATGGCCATGCCGGTGGTGGAAGCGGTCCGCTTCGGTGATTTCCACTTCCACATTGGGCGGGCAGAACTCAAAAAGGGCGATGAGATCATTCGCCTTACCGACCGCGAGCGCGAAATGCTGACGCTTCTTGCGGCAAAACCCGGCGAAACCGTGCCGCGCCTCGATCTTGCCGCACCAGGCGGCGATATCAATGAGCGCACCGTTGATGTTCAGGTCAATCGACTGCGCCGCAAGATCGAGATCGACCCAGCCAATCCTGTGTTTCTTCAGACCGTGCGCGGCTTCGGCTATCGGCTGATTGCCACCCCCTGAGGAGGGCCGCCCTTGTCCAGAATAGACCGACCGATGTCAGGCTATGGCGGCAAGCGCGGGCTTTTGGCCGTGACCGCAGATCGTCTCGGCGTCTTTGCCGAGGAGCTTGGCCGTCGCCTCAAGGATGCGATGCCGAAGGGGCTTTTTGCCCGCTCGCTCCTGATCGTCGTGACCCCCATCATCATCCTGCAGGGTGTGGTCACCTATGTGTTCATGGAGCGCCATTGGCAGCTCGTGACCTTCCGCCTCTCAGCCGCCGTCACCCAGGAAATCTCAGCGCTCATCGACGTTTACCGCACCTATCCGCAGGATCAGGAGGGTGAGACCTTAAAGCGCATCGCGCGGGACCGCCTGATGTTGATGGTGGATATTCTGCCGCCCGAGCCCTTGCCCATGCAGGGGCCGCGCCCCTTCTTCGACGTGCTCGATACCGCGCTCACCCGCGAACTCTCGCTGCAGATCGGCCGTCCCTTCTGGATCGATACGGTTGGCAATTCCAATCTCGTTGAGATCAGGATCCAGCTCGACAACGGGCAGATCATGAAGGTGCTCGCGCGTCGGGGTGCGGCCTATGCCTCCAACAGCCACATCTTCCTCGTCTGGATGTTGGTGACCTCGCTGGTTCTGGGCAGTATCGCGATCCTGTTCCTGCGCAATCAGATCAAACCCATTCAAGCGCTGGCCGAGGCGGCCGAAAGTTTCGGCAAGGGCCGCGATGTCGAAAGTTTCCGGCCCCGTGGCGCCACTGAGGTGCGCGCAGCGGCGCGCGCCTTCATCGAAATGAAGCGGCGCATCGAGCGGCAGATGGATCAGCGCACCACCATGCTCGCGGGCGTCAGTCATGACCTGCGAACCGTGCTGACGCGGTTCAAACTGGAACTCGCGCTCCTCCCCGAGAGCCCTGAAACCGAGGCGATGCGTCGCGATGTCGATGAGATGGCGCGCATGGTCGAGGCCTATCTCTCATTCGCCAAAGGCGATGAGGCGGAGATGCCGCATGAGACCAATATGGAGGTGTTCCTCGCCGATCTGGCCGCCGATGCGCTGCGGGCGGGCCATGAGGTGAGCGTCACCTTCCACGGCGATCCCATGGTGACGCTGCGCCCCGTCGCCTTTAAACGCTGCCTCGTCAATCTCATCACCAATGCGGCCCGCCATGCGGATAAGATCGCCATGTCCGGCGCAACCGATCACCGCTGGCTCACCATCGTCATCGACGATGATGGGCCGGGCATTCCGGCCGACCGGCGCGATGATGTGTTCCGCCCCTTCCT
The DNA here is from genome assembly GCA_037143285.1 of Alphaproteobacteria bacterium. Classification (GTDB taxonomy): domain Bacteria; phylum Pseudomonadota; class Alphaproteobacteria; order Rhizobiales; family Phreatobacteraceae; genus Phreatobacter. The sequence continues at coordinate 13,165 of JBAWYY010000021.1, forward strand.
CAGGCTTGACGATGCGCGCAATCAGGACGAGGGCGGCACCGGCCTAGGCCTTGCCATCGCACGCGATATCGCGCGCTCCCACGGCGGCGAAATCACTTTGGCAGACAGTCCCTTAGGGGGGCTGCGCGCGCAGGTCCGACTGCCCGTTTAGACAGCTAACTGCGAGGGGCCGCTCGGCGCTTCCGGCGCGAAAGGCGGGCCGAAGCGGGTGCGCAGCCAATGGCTCACGTCATGGGCGACGAGGCCCATATGGGTCGCGATGATCGCCGCCGACAGGATCAGCCCGAGATACCAATAGGCCGGCATGGATGACAGCGTATTGGTGGGCGAGGGGATGGTGCTTGCGATCTCCATGATCGGGCGCGACCAGATCGCGAGCGGGATCAGAACCGCAGTGCCGCCCAGCACGATCGTGGTCGAGCGAAAATGCGCGATCGGTTCGCTCGGGGCCAAGAGCGGGCGAATGATGCCGACGCAGGTCATGGCCGCGATCAACGCCGCACCAGCCACATGGACGCTTTGATAGACGATGGCTTCGCTCACGCGATTGACGTCGATGAGCGCCGAAAGCCGCATGTCCAGGGTCTCCGGCAGGAGCCATAGGACGCCAAGGCGATAGCCGGGAACCGCCTCAATGAGGGCCCAGCCCGTGGTCAGGGCGGCAAGAGTCGCCGCAAGGGCAAAGGCAAGTGAGGCTAGAACGATCAGGCGCTTCATGGGCCGTCTCCAGATGTCGCGGCGAGACGAACCCTAGGCCCCGGGACGGGCGGGGGCAACGAAAGGGTAAATAGAAGGTTAACGGGGTGACCCGGGGCAGGTCGCCTTGATCCCGACGCTCAAAGCGGGCGCTTTCCCTTCACCGCATGGGCGCGCGCGACATAGCTAACCGGCCCTGTCGTGTCAGCGCCAATTCTGAGCCGCACTTTCGCTTTAAGGGCTGCGGCCATGGCGGGTTCCATCTCACCGATCACATTGGACATGGCGGTGCCGGCCATGGATGAGGCCCAAAAGTCCTCGAAATCGTTGAAATGGCGGGTTGTGATGATCTCGCGGGTGTGGATGTCCATAAGGCCCGCATCGCGCCAGAGCGCCGTGAGGCCCTCAATCGTTGCGGCTTCCGGGTGCGGCGGCCGTGTTGGCGTCAGCCCAAGCGCGCGCAACTCAGCCTGGATCGGCTCAAGGGGAAAGCCGCCGCCTAGGATATCCCAGGCATAGGCGCAAATGAGACCGCCGGGTTTCACCACGCGGGCCATTTCCGCAACGCCTTTGGATGGCTCCGGCACGAAGAAGATCACGAGCGCCATAACGGCGGCATCCACACTCGCGTCGCCCAAGGGCAGGGCCATGGCATCACCGATGTCAAACCGGGCCACACCCGCCTGATGGCGCGTGCGCGCGAAGGTGATCTGCCCCTGCGAGGGGTCGAAACCCTGGATTGAGGCGGGCGCGGTGCGCTCCACGATCAGCTCGGTGAAGGCGCCATTGCCGCAGCCGACATCGACCCAGTTGAGGCCGCTTGGTGCCTGCACCCAGTCCAGGAACGTCTCGCCGGCAAGCCTGCTCCACCGCCCCATCATGCGTTCATAGGCCGCACCGTCTTGGAAGGGGATTGTGGGTTGGCTCATCGGGGTCTCCGCAGGCAGCGAGCCTTGAACAGGCCCCTTCGTCCGGGTCGCAGTCCAGGCTAGGGTCACGACAAGCGCAAGACGGGAAAGCGCCTATGGACTGGCGCGTCGTCCGGCGCGGTGCCAGTCTGGCGCCCTAAGAACAACAATGGGGGCGCTTATGGTGACATCAGACAGGACCCTGCCGCCGGCGCTAGCGGGCTGGTATGCCGTTGAGGCGGCTAAGGATCCGCGCGGGCTCGCAACGCTGCTTGCCGACGACGTCGTCTTTACCTCGCCCGTGGTCCACACGCCGCAGGTGGGCAAGGCAATCACGACAGCCTATCTCGCCGCTGCCATGGCGGTGCTAGGGCCGGGCGGATTTCGCTATGTCGGCGAATGGATTGGCGCTAACTCAGCCGTGATCGAATTTGAAACGACGATCGACGGCATCATTGTCAACGGCATCGACATGATCGGCTGGAACGAGGCCGGCCAGATCACCACGTTCAAGGTG
>JBAWYY010000022.1:0-15029 GCA_037143285.1 Alphaproteobacteria bacterium
TGGTCGCCGATGGCCCCAAGGCGGAAGTCATGAAATCACTGTCCGGCAAAGCGGCCTGATTGACCCATCAGGCGGGCGCCGAAAGGGTGCGCCGTACGGCATCCGCCCATAGGGCCAGTTTCCGCTCGCGCGTCTTCGGTGACATGGCCGGCTGAAACCTCCGGTCAAGCTTCCAGCTCTTCGCGAAAACCTTTGGCTCGGGATAGAGCCCACGGAAGAACCCCGCGAGGTAGGCGGCGCCCAAGGCCGTCGTTTCCTGCACTACCGGGCGATCAACAGGCGCATCGAGCAGGTCGGCGAGCCGCTGCATGGTCCAATCGGAGGCGGTCATGCCGCCATCGACGCGCAAGACCGTCTCAGCCTCCGCACTTTCCGGCCAATCCGCCTTCATCGCGGTCAAAAGGTCGGCCGATTGCAAGCATACGCTCTCAAGGGCCGCACGCGCGAGTTCAGCGGGCCCTGTCGCCCGCGTGAGCCCGTAAAGCGCGCCGCGAGCCTCGGAATCCCAATAGGGCGCTCCAAGACCGACAAAGGCTGGAACCAAGATCACCTCTTGTTCTGGGTCAGCATTTTCCGCGAGCGGGCCGCTCTCGCTGGAATGACCGATGATCTTTAGGCCATCGCGGAGCCATTGGACCGCTGCACCAGCCACAAAGATCGAGCCTTCGAGCGCATAGGTTCGCTTGCCATTCAATTGGTAGGCAATGGTGGTGAGGAGCCGGGAGCGCGAGGCAACGGCAACATCCCCGGTATTCAGCAAGGCAAAGCAGCCCGTGCCATAGGTCGATTTCATCATGCCCGGCTCAAAGCAGGCTTGTCCGATGGTCGCCGCCTGCTGATCGCCGGCAATGCCTGTGATGGGAATGGCAGCGCCGAAGAGGCTAGGTTCCGTCGAGCCGTAATCGGCGGCGCTGTCGCGAACCTCCGGCAGGATAGCAGAGGGTACGCGGAAGACCTTCAGGAGGTCAGGGTCCCAAGTGCCGCGATGAATGTCGAAGAGGAGCGTGCGCGAGGCATTGGTCGCGTCCGTTGCATGGACCCGCCCGCCGGTGAGCCGCCACAGCAGAAAGCTATCCACGGTGCCAAAGGCAAGCTCCCCGCGCTCGGCACGCGCCCGAGCGCCCTCCACATGATCCAAGATCCAGGCGATCTTGGTGGCGGAGAAATAGGGATCGAGCAGGAGGCCGGTCTTGGCAGCGACGAGAGCCTCCACCCCTTCACGCTTCAGGGCAACACAGGCGTCTGCCGTGCGCCTATCCTGCCAGACGATGGCGCGATGGATCGGCTTTCCCGTCGCGCGGTCCCAGACAAGGGTCGTCTCACGCTGATTGGTGATGCCGATGGCGGCGATATCGGCGGCTTCAAGGTCGGCCTGCGCAATAGCCATGCGCACGGTCTCAACGACCGTTGACCAGATATCCTCGGGATCGTGCTCAACCCAGCCGGACGCTGGAAAGTGTTGCGCAAACTCCTGCTGCGCCTGACCGAGAATTGCCATGTCTTTGTCAAAGACGATAGCGCGCGACGAGGTGGTCCCCTGATCGATGGCAACGATCGCCATGACGATCCTCCAACTTTTCTTCTGCGCCCTTATCTTTCAGGCGGGTGAACAACAATGGCGCCCAGCGCGTATCAAGGAAAGATGAGGGCTTCAGTCCAGACGCAAGCGATCACATCGCGAGATCGGCGACAATCGCATCCAGAACCGGGAACCCTGCCGGTGTCACTTTCAAGCGCCTATTGCCGAGGCGAGCAACGAGCCCCTCGGCTTCGAGGACCTCGATGCGCTTGGCCTCAATCCTGCGCCCTGAGAGAGCGGCGTGGCGTTCGATATCGATGCCTTCCGCAAGCCTCAGCCCCATGACGAGATATTCGTCGGCATTCTCTTCGCCGACGAGTTTGTCTTCCGACACGATCCCGTGGCCCTCAGCTTCGACGCGTGCCAGCCAAGCTTCCGGGCTTTTCTCGGTGGACGTGGCTATTCGCGTGCCATCAGCCAAGGTCAATCGGCCATGGGCACCAGGACCAACGCCGGCAAAATCGCCCGAGCGCCAATAGATCATGTTGTGCCGGCATTCGGCGCCGGGGCGCGCGTGGTTGGAGATCTCATAAGCAGGCAAGCCTGCGGCATCGCAGATATCCTGGGTCACGTCATAGAGGGTGCGGCCGAGATCGGCGTCGGGGATGATCAGCTTGCCGGCCCGGTGGAGCATTTCGAACGGCGTGTCGGGCTCAATCGTCAACTGATAGAGCGACAAATGCTCTGCGGCTTCACCAATCGCGCGCTTGAGTTCGTGGGCCCACCCGTCCGGCGTTTGGCCCGGGCGGGCATAGATCAGATCGAAGGAATAGCGGTCGAAATGAGCGCGGGCGACCGCAACGGCCCTAAGCGCCTCCTCTACCGTATGCATTCGCCCGAGCACTTTGAGATCGGCATCATTCAAAGCCTGAACGCCGAGCGAGACGCGGTTCACGCCCGCTGCCCGATAGCCGGCAAAGCGGCTGGCTTCTACGCTCGTCGGATTGGCCTCAAGCGTTACTTCAACGTCGCTTGCGACCGACCAATGGCCGGCAATAGCGTCCAGAACAGCAGCAACTGTCTGCGGCGCCATAAGCGAGGGGGTACCGCCACCAAGGAAGATTGAAGACACGGTTCGACCCGATACACGGGCAGCGAGGCTCGCCATTTCCCGCTCGAAAGCGGCCACAAATCGCGGCTGATCGGGCGGTGTGTGGCGGACATGACTGTTAAAGTCGCAATAGGGGCACTTGGCCGCGCAAAACGGCCAGTGAACATAGATGCCGAAGCCGGGATCATCGGGATGCCCGGAGCCCGGCAGCACGAGGTCAGGGACAAGCCACTCGGTCATGGGTCAGCCCGTCGGCAGGCAACGGGCCGCCAAAAGCAGGAACGCGCGGGCACGATGGGACAGACCCTCGCCCAAGGGCGGCAGCCCGTGCTTCTCGTTTGCTGTCAGCTCGCCGAAGGTTTTTGCGTGGCCATCCGGCTGGAAAATGGGGTCATAACCGAAGCCCGCGTCGCCGCGCGGGGGCCAGACCAAAGTGCCGAACACGCGGCCCTCGCAGAGCTCTTCATGGCTATCCGGCCAAGCAAGGCAGAGCGCGGAAACGAAGCGGGCTTTCGCGCCAATGGTAGCCACATCTCGCTTATCGAGTTCGCGTTTGACGCGCGCCATAGCGGCCATGAAATCGCGGGGGTGACCGGCCCAGTCGGCCGTGAAGAGCCCGGGGGCGCCATCGAGCGCGTCGATCGCGAGCCCTGAATCGTCCGATAAGGCAGGAAGGCCCGTGGCAGAGGCCGCCGCATGGGCTTTGATCGCGGCATTCTCGCCGTACATCGTGCCGGTTTCGGCTGGTTCCGGTAGCCCGCGCTCTGCTGCCGAGACGCAGGTGATATCGAAGGGCGCCAAGAGATCGCGGAACTCGGCGAGCTTCCCCGCATTATGAGTTGCGATCACCAAAGTGTCGCCGCGAGCAAGGCGTCGGGAGATCACGCGACGGCAGCCTTCTGGAGGCCGACCAAAGTGGCGCAGCCGCTCTTGGCGAGCGCCAATAGGTTCAAAAGTTCGGCCTCGGAAAAAGGCTCCTTCTCCGCGGTCCCCTGAATCTCGACGATCCCGCCAGCACCGGTGAGCACGAAATTCGCGTCGGTATCGGCCTCGGAATCCTCGGCGTAATCAAGATCAAGCACAGGCAGCCCGCGATAGATACCGCAAGAGACGGCAGCCACATGATCCTTCAGCGCTTTGGCTTTGATCATTTCGCGGTCGCGCATCCAGGCAATGCAGTCGTGGAGCGCCACCCAGGCGCCCGTGATCGCGGCAGTGCGGGTCCCGCCATCCGCCTGGATGACGTCGCAATCGATGGTGATCGCGCGCTCCCCGAGGGCCGGTAGATCAACAACCGTACGGAGCGCACGACCAATCAGGCGCTGAATTTCCATGGTGCGACCAGAAGGCTTGCCGGAGGTTGACTCGCGGCGGGTGCGCTCAAGTGTCGCACGCGGCAGCATCGAATATTCCGCAGTGACCCAGCCACGCCCTTGTCCGCGCAGCCAAGGTGGCGCTTTCTCTTCCACCGTCGCGGTGACGAGCACGTGGGTGTTGCCGAATTTTACGAAACACGAGCCCTCTGCATAGCGCGCAACAGCGCGTTCGAGAGACACGGAACGCAGCGCGTCGGGAGCGCGTTTTGAGGGTCGCATGACAAATGTCCGGTGAGGCTTCGCCCCGCTTCTAGGCGCGTGCCGTGTTGAGGGCAAGTGATGTCGGACAAGCCAGCGCTTGATCCTGGGCTTGCGACCGCGCACATTAGGACCCAAGCCATCGCAGGAGCACAATGACCGAAATCCCGCGTCCGCCCGCCAATCCATCGGCGCTTGCAGCGCTTGACGAGCGCTCACGCGATATTTTCCGCCGGATCGTTGAGGGTTATCTCGCGACCGGTGAACCCATTGGCTCGCGGAATATCTCGAAGATCCTGCCCATCGCACTATCGCCGGCCTCCGTTCGTAATGTGATGCAGGACTTGGAGGAGGCTGGCCTCGTCTATTCACCGCACACATCAGCCGGACGCTTGCCCACAGAGACAGGGCTCCGCTTCTTCGTCGATGCGTTGATGCAGTTCGGCGATATTCCCGCTGACGAGCGGGAGGCCATTGAGGCGCAAGTCGCGGCGTCGAACCAGCCAAAGCCCCTCGATACGATCCTGGCGGATGCATCCCAGCTCTTGTCAGGCCTCTCGCGTGGCGCCGGCGTCGTCTTGTCGTCAAAGACCAGCGTGCGGCTCAAACATATCGAATTCGTCCGTATCGAGCCGGAGAAGGCTCTCGTCGTTCTCGTGTCCGAGGATGGTCAGGTCGAGAACCGCCTCTTGCCGATCCCGCTGGGTCTCCCACCCTCGGTGCTGGTGGAGGCCACTAATTTCCTGAATGCGCGTATTCGCGGCCGAACGCTTTTGGAGGCGCGCGACGAGCTCGATACCAATCTTAACCAAGCGCGTGCAGAACTCGACACACTCACCACCAAACTGGTGGAAGCGGGGCTCGCGTCCTGGTCTGGTGGCGAGGCGATTGATCGCAAGCTGATCGTGCGCGGACAATCCAATCTTCTCGGCGACCTCAAGGCCATGGAAGAGCTGGAGCGCATCCGCCTGCTCTTCGACGATATCGAATCCAAGCGGGACCTGGTCGATCTCCTGGAGCGGGCGGAAAATGCCGATGGCGTCCGTATTTTCATCGGCTCCGAGAACAAGCTCTTCTCGCTCTCGGGCTCGTCCATGGTTGTCGCGCCCTATCGCGATGGCCAAAACCGTATCGTCGGCGTGTTAGGGGTAATCGGGCCAACGCGTCTCAATTATGCGCGGATCGTGCCTATGGTGGACTACACCGCGAAAGTCGTCTCGCGCCTCATTCGCTAGGCGACCATCACCATCCTTGATTTTTCTTCCCCTAACCGCGATATGCGGCTCAACCTCTTTCCCCAGTGGATGAAGACCCATGACCGATCCCACCAAGCCGGGCGCGGAGCCTCACGGTTCCGAAAAGCCGATCCATGACAATCCGATGGCCGATAGTCCGGCGATGGATGCGCCGGCGCATGAGGACATGGCGCCCGACCCGATCACGATCCTTGAGGCGGCTCATGATGCTGCGCTGAAGGAAGCGGCCACAATGAAGGACCGGGCGCTGCGGACGCTCGCGGAGATGGAAAACCTGCGCAAGCGGACTGAACGCGAAGTGGCAGATGCCAAGGTCTATGGCGTCACGTCCTTTGCCCGCGACCTCTTGGCGGTGGCCGATGCCGTTCGCCGTGCCTTTGAATCGATCCCGGCAGACACGGTCACAGACGGCCCCTTGAAGGCGTTCTTCGAGGGCATTGCCTTGACCGAGAGCGAGCTCCTCAAGGTTCTCGCCAAACACGGCGTGAAGAAAGTCGAGCCCGATGGCATGAAGTTCGACCCGAACTTGCATCAGGCGATGTTTGAAGTGCCGAACCCGGATGTTCCGAGCGGCACCGTCGTTCAGACCGTTCAGGCTGGCTACACGATCGGTGACCGCGTACTTCGCCCCGCTCTCGTGGGCGTATCAAAGGGCGGGCCGAAGGCGGCGCCCCAAACAAGCTCGGCCTCGCCGGCGTGATCGGCGCGCTTGCTGCCTTCGAACTGGTCGGGATCGCCGTATTTGCGCTGACCGGGGCGTTGGTGGCCGCGCGTAAGGGCATGGACCCCTTTGGCTTTGCGTTGCTCGGCACCGTCACCGGCATCGGTGGCGGCACCTTGCGCGATATCTTTATCGGGGCAACGCCGCTCTCTTGGATCATTGACCCGACCGCGCTGATCATCTGCGTCTTTGTCTCGACAGCCGCCTTCTTCTCAGCCCATCGCTTTGAAAGCGAAGGCAGAGCGCGGTTGCTGCTCTGGGCTGACGGCGTGGGTCTTGCCCTCTTCGCGGTGACCGGTACGGCCAAGGCACTTGATGCCTCGGTACCCGTGATTTCTGCCATCGTCCTTGGCGTGATGAGCGCGACCTTTGGCGGCATCATCCGTGATGTCATCGCGGGTGAGGTGCCCTTCGTGCTGAAGCGCGATATCTATGTCACCGCTGCCCTGTTCGGCGCGACTGTGTTCGCGGTGGCGCTCCTTGTGGTGCATCCCTTTGGTGCAATGGCCCTTGGATTCATGGCGGGCTTTGGCGTCCGCGCCGGCGCGATTCTGAAGGGTTGGTCGCTCCCGACCCATGGCGGTGGCGGTGCTGATCGTCGCGGGTAAGGGTGCGCTCAAGCCGGCTTTGTGACGCGGCGTAGCGTGAGATTGATCCGGCCACCATCTTTAAGAAGATCGCTCGTGCCGGGGATCACGCGGTCAATGCCGTGAAAAGCAAGACGGGCCGGTCCGCCAAAAACAAGCGCATCGCCGGATGCGAGCTTCACCGAAACCGTTTTCCCGCCACGCGTCACACCGCCAATGCGAAAGACGCCTGTATCGCCCAATGAGATGGAAACCACCGGCGCATCGAAGTCGTGCTCATCGCGATCTTGATGCAGGCCCATGCGCGTCCCGGGCGCGTACCAGTTCATCAGGCAGGCTTCCGGCGGGTGCGGATAGCCCGATAACCTCTCCCAGATCGCGAGGACCGCTGATGGGATCGGCTGCCAAGGCTCGCCCGTTTCTGGGTGGTGTGACTGATAGCGATAGCCCTTAATGTCCGAGACCCAGCCAAGCGAGCCACAATTCGTCATGCGAACCGAAAAGGGCTTGCCCGTGCGCGGCATCGTCGGCGTGAACAGCGGCGAGACTTTGAGGATGTCGCGAAGGCACTCCAGCAAATCCCGCTGCGCCGCCTGATCAAGGCATTGCGGATACCAGGAACAGCCCGGAACGACCGGGATCTGGCTCACTGCCGTGTCACCGGGCTGGCGTCGGCGCGCGTTCGGCGGGACCGCCGCCCGCTCTAGCCTCAAGCTGGGCGGCGCGGGCTTCGGTATATTTCAACGCACAGAAGCCGGGACCCACATCGGTTGTGCCGTAATTGCGGCAACTGCGCTCACGATTAGCCGGAAAGCCCGCTTGTTCCTGCAGGAATGCGCGGCCCTCAGGCGTCGTGCGCAACAGGGCCTGAACCCGCTTGCGCGCTTCATTCAACTTGCGCTCGGCGACGCCACGCGCACGCTCAATCTCGCGATCGGGCGGAATTTCGCGGTCACCGGGGCCCCATAAGCCGGTCGGATCGACCACGCAGGTGTCAGCAAAGGTGCAGGCGCCATCAGGTGCGGAGACCAGCACTGAATCGGGCAGGAGGTCGAGCACCAGACGGCAGCCCGGAAATGGCGCCTCATAGCGCGAAAGCCCGATGGGGCGGCCCAGCGGCCGTAATGTGATCGGTTGCCCGCCCGTGAGGTCGGGCGTGCAGATGGCGCGGATATCATTGCCTCGACGACCAACGCCGGTCATGGCGACCGTGTAGTTCTGCGCGCCCGAGCGCTCGATCACCATGCGACCTTGTTGCCCGAGGAACAGCATAACGCGTCCAGGTATCGTCTCCTCGCCGCGGCGCAGCGGTGGACCTGCAGGTCCGCGTGGCCCCGCGGGCCTCGGTTGCGCTGCTCCCGTCGGGCCTACATTCGTCCCTGTTGGGGTCGCAGGTACGGCGCCCGGCAATTGCAATTGCGCGCATACCGGTTCCGACAGCACGAAAGCTGCGGCCACCAAGACCAGCATGAAACGAAAGAGCATCACGAACCGCGCAATTCCTGACAGGTAACGTGTCATACCGTCGCCATGAGGGAAGGTCACGCCGGCTGAGAGTTATATCCCCATTCGGTTCGGTGCTTGTTGCGCAACTACCGCAGTTTTGCCCCATCGAAATCAATTCCGGCGCTTCGATCAGCGCCGATAGGCGAAGATGAGTGTCGGAGACAGGGCGAAGGGGCGGTTGTCACTGATACGGCAACCGGACGAGCGTGCTTTGCCGAGCCATATGGCGCGCACCCAGGCGTCGCGGTTGGTGTCAAGCTGACAGTTTCGTGACCTTCGCGTGGCTGTTGAGAAGCTTCGGTTCTTGCGGGCGAAAAGCCGCCTCCTTATATGCGGTGCGAACCCGTGGAGATCTCGTGTTTGCGAGGCCGCCACGATTACCAACCCCACCATCAATCAGGGGTCGGATGTGAGGATGCCGCCGGGCGTGTCCGGACAGGCCTCCCCTCACTGCCCGGGTGCTTCGGGCCCGGCCGACCCGCTACAAGGAGAACGACTATGGGTAAGGTCATCGGCATTGACCTCGGAACCACAAATTCCTGCGTCGCCGTCATGGAAGGCACGACGCCGAAGGTCATCATCAATTCGGAAGGCGCGAATACGACGCCGTCCATCGTCGCCTTCACCGACGAAGAGCGCCTGGTCGGTCAGCCTGCCAAACGGCAGGCCGTGACCAATCCGGAGCGCACGATTTTTGCCGTCAAACGGCTCATCGGCCGTCGCTTCGACGACCCGACTGTTACCAAGGACCAGAAGCTCGTTCCCTATAAGATCGCGCGCGCCGGCAATGGCGATGCCTGGGTCGAGGCTGAGGGCAAAACCTATTCGCCGTCGCAGATCTCCGCCTTCACGTTGATGAAGATGAAGGAGACCGCGGAAGCCTATCTCGGCCAAGAGGTGACCCAGGCTGTCATCACGGTGCCGGCCTATTTCAACGACGCCCAGCGCCAGGCCACCAAAGACGCCGGCAAGATCGCCGGCCTCGAAGTGCTCCGCATCATCAACGAGCCGACTGCTGCCGCACTAGCCTATGGCTTGGACAAGAAGACCGCTGGCACGATTGCAGTCTATGACCTCGGCGGCGGCACCTTCGACGTGTCGATCCTCGAGATCGGCGATGGCGTCTTTGAAGTGAAGTCGACCAATGGCGACACCTTCCTCGGTGGTGAAGACTTCGACATGCGCCTTGTCGATTATCTGGCGGCAGAGTTCCAGAAGGAGCAGGGCATCGACCTGCGCAAGGACAAGCTCGCACTGCAGCGCCTGAAGGAAGCGGCCGAAAAGGCCAAGATCGAGCTGTCCTCCACCACGCAGACCGAGATCAACCTCCCCTTCATCACCGCAGACTCGTCAGGCCCGAAGCATCTGCAGCTGAAGCTGACGCGCGCCAAGTTTGAGGCCCTCGTCGATGATCTCGTGCAGCGCACCATCGAGCCCTGCCGCAAGGCCTTGAAGGACGCCGGCCTCAATGCCGGTCAGATCGATGAAGTGGTGCTCGTCGGCGGCATGACCCGCATGCCGAAGATCCAGGAAGTCGTGAAGCAGTTCTTCGGCAAGGAGCCCCATAAGGGCGTCAACCCCGATGAGGTCGTCGCCGTTGGTGCTGCGATCCAGGCCGGCGTCTTGCAGGGCGATGTCAAGGACGTGCTGCTCCTCGACGTCACCCCGCTTTCTCTCGGAATCGAGACCCTGGGCGGCGTGTTCACGCGCTTGATTGATCGGAACACGACCATTCCGACGAAGAAGAGCCAGGTCTTCTCGACCGCCGAAGACAGCCAGAACGCCGTGACCATCCGCGTGTTCCAGGGCGAACGCGAAATGGCCAATGACAACAAAATCCTTGGCCAGTTCGACTTGATGGGCATTCCGCCCGCACCGCGCGGCGTGCCGCAAATCGAAGTGACCTTCGACATCGACGCCAACGGCATCGTCAATGTCTCGGCCAAGGACAAGGGCACGGGTAAGGAACAGCAAATCCGGATCCAAGCCTCGGGCGGCCTGTCCGATTCCGACATCGAGAAGATGGTGAAGGACGCGGAAGCGCACGCTGCCGAAGACAAGGCACGTAAGGAACTGGCGGAAGCCAAGAACCAGGCCGATGGCCTCGTCCACTCGACCGAGAAGACACTGGCCGAACATGGCGCCAAGGTGGCGGAAGCCGAGCGCAAGGCGATCGAAGATGCGCTTGCCTCTGTGAAGGAAGCCATCAAGGGCGAAGACCCGGAAGTCATCAAGGAAAAGGTCAATGTTCTGGCCCAGGCCTCGATGAAACTTGGCGAAGCCATGTATGCCCAGAGCCAGGCCGAGGGTGATGCCCCCGCTGGCACGAAGAAAGATGATGTCGTTGACGCCGACTTCACGGAAGTGAAGGACGACAAGAAGAAGAGCGCGTGAGCCTGACCCGAGCCCCCTCTCCCTCACCGGGAGAGGGGTTTCTCGCAGCAGCTAGGGGCATAACGACGCATGGCCAAAGCCGACTATTACGAGACATTGGGAGTCCAGCGCGACGCCGATGAAGCCGCGCTCAAGTCCGCCTTCCGAAAGAAGGCGATGCAATATCATCCCGATCGAAACCCCGACGACCCCTCTGCAGAGGCCAAGTTCAAGGAATTGAACGAGGCCTATCAGGTGCTTTCCGACCAACAGAAGCGCGCGGCCTATGACCGTTTCGGCCATCAGGCCTTTGAAAACGGCGGTCAAGGCGGGCCGGGCTTTGGCAATGATTTTAGCTCGTCGATGTCGGACATCTTCGAGGAACTGTTCGGCATGGGCGGCCGGCGGCGTGGCGGCGGCGGCAATGGCCGCGAGCGCGGCGCTGATCTTCGCTACAACATGGAGATTAGCCTGGAAGATGCTTTCCATGGCAAGACGGCCCAGGTTCGCATTCCAACCACTGTTACCTGCGAGGCCTGTTCGGGCACGGGCGCGAAGCCCGGATCAAAGCCCAAGACCTGCGCGACCTGCGCGGGCCACGGCCGTGTGCGAGCGACCCAGGGCTTTTTCTCGATCGAACGCACCTGCCACGTCTGCAACGGCCGTGGGCAAGTGATCGACGACCCCTGCGCCACTTGCGGCGGTGCCGGGCGAAATACCAAGGAACGCGCGCTTTCAGTGAACATTCCGGCGGGCGTTGAGGATGGCACGCGCATCCGTCTTGCCAATGAGGGCGAAGCCGGTTTCCGCGGCGGCCCTTCGGGCGATCTCTATATCTTCCTGTCGATTGCGCCTCATTCGTTCTTCCAGCGCGATGCGGCCGATCTTTATTGCCGCGTTCCGGTTTCCATGGTGACGGCAACGCTTGGCGGCGCGTTTGAGGTGCCGACCGTCGATGGCGGGCGCGCGCAGGTCAAAATCCCTGAGGGCACGCAATCGGGCAAGCGCTTCAGGCTGTCGTCCAAGGGCATGCCGGTGCTGCGGTCGAAATCGGTGGGCGATCTCTACGTGCAGGTCGATGTCGAAACCCCGCGAAACCTGACCAAGCGCCAGCGCGAACTCCTGCGGGAGTTCGAAGAGCAAAGCTCCAAAGACACCCAGCCTGAAACTTCCGGCTTTTTTGCCAAGGCCAAGGCCTTCTGGGACGGGCTCGGCAAAGAGTAAACCGAGGCGCGCGGGCGACCCTATCGTCTAGCCCGCACGCGCCTGTTTAGCGAGCGAGATCAGGACTTTATGTAAGGCGTCACCTGAGGTTATCCGTTCAGGAAATGTCAGGCGTGCTGTTCGATCATTGGCGGCGAGATCAAAGCCCTCGGGATCGACACCGGTCATGCGCCAGGGCCCAGGCGCCTCGCCTGCGAGCTTGGTCGCATAGAGCGCGATCGCTTCGCCATGATCCTCATTCATATGGGCGATCGCACTCTCCTCAGCAGCAATAAGATCCCCGGCATCGGCAATGTCGGTGAGAAGAGCCTCACCCGGTATATCGGCCGCACGGGCAAAGCCGCCGTTCAAATGCGCGGCCGCCACCTTCAATCGCCAGAAGCTAAAATCACCGAAATCAGCATAGAGCGCGGCCTTGGGGTGACGGGTGAGAAAGCGCTGGCGAAGGCGCGCGCGAGCCACTGGTTCTTCGACCGGATGGGCCTCACCCAACACCGTGAGGCGGGGATGGGCGAGCGGATCGCCTTTGCCGCTGGCGCTGAGGAGAATCGAGCAGCGACCATCGACTTTGAGGTTGGCGGTGTGAGACGAAAGACCGGAGATCAGCAGGATCGGCATGCCATCGTGATCGGTAGCAATCGTGACGAGCGTCGTTACGGGGTGACCGGTATTACGGTCGATTGTGCCCAGCGCGCCCGCTCTCGTCGCCCGCAACAGCTGTTTGGCAAGCGTGATCGGGTCAAAATCTGCTGGGGCGCGGGCGCCTTCCGGCAAGGCATCTGGCATGGAACCGGGCAGCATCGCGGCGGGTAACTTGCTATCGCTCATCTTTGTCTCCGTGGACCGACGATGGCGGGATATGGAAAGGCTCGCAAGCTGGATTGCGAGACCAAAGGCGCCCTTCCGTGTGGCGCGAAAATCAACTAATCACCGTTCATCATCACAACGGGGCTTTTGGCCATGCAGAACTTCGATCGGCTCGTGACGGTCTATGGCGGATCCGGATTTGTCGGGCGCCACATCGTACGCGCGCTGGCGAAGCGCGGCTTTCGCATTCGCGTGGCGGTGCGGCGTCCTGATCTCGCGGGCCATCTCCAGCCCCTAGGTGCTGTTGGGCAAATCCATGCCGTTCAGGCGAATTTGCGCTATCCGGACTCGGTGCGGGCCGCGGCCGAAGGCGCAGAAGCCGTCATCAATTGTGTGGGCATCCTGTTCGAAAGCGGTCGGCAGAAGTTTGACGCGGTGCAGGCGCGCGGTGCGGCCTCCGTTGCGGCGGCTGCAGCGGCGGTGGGCGCCCGCGTGATCCATCTTTCGGCCATCGGCGCCGATGCCAATAGTGACGCGGTCTATGCCCGCACGAAGGCAGCAGGTGAAGCCGCCGTTCTCTCTGCCGTGCCGGAAGCGATCATTCTGCGCCCCTCCATCGTATTCGGGCCGGAAGACGCCTTTTTCAATCGCTTCGCTGGGATGGCCGAAATGGCGCCCGCTTTGCCGCTGGTGGGAGGTGGGCTCACCAAGTTCCAGCCCGTTTATGTCGGCGATGTCGCCCAAGCCGTCTCAACCGCCGTTGACGGTTGTGCACGGCCGGGCACGATCTACGAACTCGGCGGCCCCTCAGTGAAAACGTTCAAAGAACTGCTCGAGTTCACGCTGGCAACAACAAATCGTCGGCGCCTCCTGCTGCCGCTGCCCTTCTCGCTGGCTCTCCTCCAGTCCAAGATCCTGCAATATCTGCCGAACCCGCCCCTGACACCGGACCAGGTGCGGATGCTGATGGTCGACAATATCGTCAGCGAGGCAGCTACCGCCGAGGGGCGCACGCTTCAGGGGCTCGGCATCCAGGGCCAATCGGTGGAAGCCATTGTCCCCGGCTATCTCTGGCGGTTCCGCAAGTCCGGTCAATTCGCTGAGCAAATGCGCTGACCGCGCTGGATCAAGCCCGCCAGATTCAATAGAGGCGCTGCATGTCGTCGCTCCTGATCTTCGGGCTTGGCTATTCCTCTCAAGCAGTCGTGCGCGCCAATGGCAGGCGCTATCAGCCGATTGTTGCAACGGTGCGGTCACCGGATCGCGCCCAAGCGTTGACGGACGCCGGCGTTGAGGGGTCGCGCGTCACCGTCCTGCCCTTCGACGGGTCGGCACCATCCAAGACCCTTTCGGACGCCATTGCGGCGTCTTCTTTCATCCTCGTCTCGGTTCCGCCCGGCGATACCGCTGATCCCGTTCTCACCGCTTGCGGCGATCTTCTGGCGCAGGCGAAGCCTCAAAGCCTCGTCTATCTCTCGACCGTTGGCGTCTATGGCGATCACGCCGGCGCTTGGGTGGATGAGACGACCGAGTGCCGCCCGGTCAGCGCGCGCTCGCACGCCCGATTGAGCGCCGAACGCGCGTGGCAGGACTGGGGCGCGCGCGCGTCGGTTCCAACCGCGATCTTGAGGCTCGCCGGTATCTATGGCCCCGGACAGAATGCGATCGAGCAAGTCCGCGCCGGCACGGCCCGCCGCATCATCAAAGAGGGCCAGGTTTTCAACCGGATCCATGTAGACGATATCGCGGCTGCCGTGCTTGCGGCCTTCGCCAAAAGCTTCGACGGAATTGTTAACGTGACGGACGATGAGCCAAGCCCGCCGCAGGATGTCATTGCCTATGCAGCCGAGATCTTGGGCGTGCCACCACCGCCGGAAGTGCCCTTCGAAGCGGCAAATCTCTCCGCCATGGGGCGAAGTTTCTACAGCGAGGTGAAGCGTGTCCGAAACGATCGGCTCAAACTGAAACTTGGCGTTAACCTTTCGTACCCAAACTTCAGGGATGCGCTCCAGGCCTTGGCCGCCGGAACGCGGTCGTGACAGCTGGTAGGGTCTCCAATGGTGCATTGCCGTAAATCGAAAATCGACTTGCTGCGCTGCACAAAATCAGAAACGCTCCCTCCAGCGTAGCCGTCACGGCTTCCCCGACGGCCGTGTGCCGGTTGACGCATGTCACCCGAGCCCGAGGGGGTTTGCCATGATTGAATTTGCTGTCATCGCCGTTGGACTGTGCGTCGGCGCGGCTCTTGCCGTGTTCGTTGTCGATACGAGCCGCCAGCTTCGCACCGACCCATAAGCCTCACTTACCGTCGCACGTCATAGGCAAGGCCCGGGCCTGACCTTCTGCGATCG
>JBAWYY010000023.1:0-14850 GCA_037143285.1 Alphaproteobacteria bacterium
GGGCCGCTCGGCATGATGTCAGCACCGAGCGGTTCCAAGCGCCCGTCAAAGAGGGATCGCGAGGCACGATATTCGCGCCGACCGCGATCAATCCTGACAATTTGCCAGTACCAGCCGGATTGCGGCAGCTCGAACAGGGGTTCACCCAAATTGGCACCGACCACGACCTGCTGATCGTCGACCGCGCCCGCAATATCGGCGATCAAAAGTTTGACATAGACACCGAGGCGCCGGTCGAAGCCGCTTTCGGCAGTGGCCTTATTGACCGCCGCGAGGACCAGGCCCGTCACCGTCAACAGGACGGCCGCTAGCCCCAAGGCAATGAGAAACAAGCGGCGCGCGAGCGAGGGCGCGGGGTTGCCCACCGCCATGGCTCAAGCCGCCGTCGGCGGCTGCAGCAGATATCCGAGACCACGCACCGTCTGGATCACATCAACGCCAAGCTTCTTGCGCAGACGGCCAATAAAGACCTCGATGGTGTTGGAATCACGATCAAAATCCTGATCGTAAATGTGCTCCACCAATTCGGTGCGAGAGACCACCCGGCCCTGATGATGCATGAGATAGGCGAGCAACCGATATTCGTGGGAGGTCAGTTTGACGGGATTGCCGTCGACGGACACCCGGCCGGCGCGGACATCCAGCCGCACGGGCCCGCAGACAAATTCATTGGTCGCTTGACCCGCAGCCCGCCGCAAAAGCGCCCGCAGCCGCGCCAGCACTTCTTCGACATGGAAGGGCTTGGGCACATAGTCGTCGGCGCCGGCATCAAAGCCTTGGACCTTGTCCGACCAGCGGTCCCGCGCGGTAAGGATCAGAACCGGCATGGTTTTGCCCGAGCGGCGCCATTGTTCAAGGACCGACAGGCCGTCCATCTTCGGCAGGCCGATATCGAGCACGATCGCGTCATAGGGCTCGCTATCGCCGAGATAATAGCCCTCCTCGCCATCGAAGGCGCGATCAACCGCATAGCCAGCATCGCTCAGCGCAGTAAAAAGCTGGCGGTTGAGATCGGGATCATCCTCGACGACGAGTAGACGCAAGCAAGTTTCTCCTGGTTTCGGCGATGTCAGCGGACATGCACCAGTGTGCCGGTCGCAGCATCGAGTCGTGCCCGTACGACCTTGCCATGCCGGTTCACCACTGTCAGCACATACAACAGACGTTCACCCTCATGACACAGCCGAGCATTTACCACTTCACCGCGGTCGGCGGGCGGAAGCGAGCGGACGGCGCGGGCTAACGGTATGGCGTCACCGGCGGTGATGGCTGCTCGCTGGTCGACCGCGCTGAGGCACGACTCAGCGGAGGCCGGCGCCGCAAGGGCGAGACCGAAGATGAGACCAGCGCTGAGACGAACCCAAAGTGACTTTTGCACGCTCTAGCCTTGCCCCGCAGCCGCTGAACCCTTGATGAATATCCCTGGTCACGGGCTGAGTTTGTGCTGAGCCATCACCCGGAACATGGTGGAGGCGACGAAACTCAATCCAGTCGCGACCTGAAACAGGGCTTCGGCCAATGCGCCCTGGTCAATTAATCCGGTTTCAACGCCAAAAATGGAGGCTGCCAAGCAGACAAAGCCAACCAGGTTGGACCAGATCGTGCGGCTTTCGAGCATGGGTTTGACTTCGGACATCACGCGTCTCCGTTCAGGGTTTTTGAGGTAAGTAATAGGGCGCTCTCAGGAATTGAGCGCGCGGAGGGCCTCAGCGCGGCTGAACAGCGCATCGAGATCAAGTTGAAGCTGTGATGCGATCGCGACGACCATCGGATGCCCGCGCCGGATCGACGTCGCATAATCCCAGAGTTGACGCGGGACGGGTCCGGCCTGGTCCACCGCGCTATCGACGTCATTAATTCGGCCGGCTTCGGCGAGTGCGGCGCGGAACCATGCCACTTGAATGACGGGTTCAGGCAAAGGCGGCGGCGTGAATGGCCGGATCGTGAGTCCGTTCGCGAGAGCGACCTCAATGGCACGTTGCAATGGGCCATCATTTGAAGGGATGGCAGTGACTGTTTCCGTGCCATCCTCGAATTTAACGCGCGCCATCAGGCCGCTAGAGTCGATGTGCTCGATTCGAATGATCGTCATTTTTACATCCTCGCTGCGACAAGAATACGTTGATCGAGAATATAGGCGTTCACTGCATTTGCTACGATCTGGAAATAACCTCCGGTTCGAAGATAAGGATATATTGATCCATAACTTGCAGCATAACTTGCAGCGTAATTTCCGAGCGTTAATGTTGGTGTAGATCGCTTTTCTTCGCAACTAAACGGCACAATCATACTCGCACTGCCGCCGGACGGCGACTGAACACTTAAACTAACCTCCTCCCAATATCGTCGACACCGTCGGAGTTCATCGTCCCAGGGACGCCTAAGCAATAAGAGGCGGGCGAGGTTTTCAGCCGTGATCTGTGCTGCTGAGGTGTAGGGCAGGACGCCGGATGGAAACGCTTGCGCAAAGGCGACCGTGAAGGTCGTGGCATTGGTCGCAGCCATGTTCAAGGTCGAGGCATGCCCCCTTGCGCTGTTGTTCTGCCAACTGGCAAGCGTCGCGGTTTGCAGGGAAGATCCCGCGCCAAGCGAGACGCCGATATAGGCCGCAACCGCATTGGTCGTGACCCAGTTCCCGGACGTAATCGCAGGCACAGATACGAAAACGACGGTGGGCGTATTGGCGACCAAGGTGACATTGCTGTTCCAAGACCGATCGCGCGCCGCATTCTGAACGTAAATGGTGTAAGTGCCGACGACGGAAGCCTGAACGACCATCGCGATATCGACACCGCGCGCATCCGCTGTGCCAAGGCCGAGCGCTGCCAAGAATGTGCCCTCAATCGGCTGCTCGATGCAAAGCCCGTCATTGGCGCCGAGGGACGCTTGCGCGGTTGTGACGGTGACGCGAAGTCCGTTTTGCAAGCGTCGAAACCCGTCAACCGCGAAGGGAGTAGCCACCTGTTGGGCGGAGACTGCCATGGTGCCGCGCGCCTGAACGGTCCATTGGTCGAGCGCATAGGTGTTGGCACCGGCGGCAGATGGGCCGACGGTCACGGCCGTTGAGCCACGCTCCTGACTGATTTCGAAATAGGGATTGATCAGCAGGCCAAGTGTCGCGTGCGAACTCAGCCCGCTGATCGCTGTGCTGACGAAGGCGCTGGTTGCAGTTTGGGTGGTGGCAGTGCCAGCCGGCAGGGTCGGCGCGGTCGGGGCATTGGTGAAAGCTGCCGTGCCGTTTGTGCGATCCACCGTCATGGCGGAGCGCCAGGTCGACCCATCGGCCGAGACCTTCAGCGCGATATTGTCATCGCCCGAAAGCCCCAATTCCGCGCGACCTGAATAGCCAGCCTGAAACATCACGCTGGCGGTATCCGAAGCCAACTCCTTGTTGATTACCACACGGATATCGCCGGAGCCGCCGCTTGC
The DNA here is from genome assembly GCA_037143285.1 of Alphaproteobacteria bacterium. Taxonomy (GTDB): domain Bacteria; phylum Pseudomonadota; class Alphaproteobacteria; order Rhizobiales; family Phreatobacteraceae; genus Phreatobacter. Next base: position 3,430 of record JBAWYY010000023.1, read on the forward strand.
GGCCTCAATGGCCGACAACAGAACCGCTTCGCTTTTTGCTGCAAGCCGGTTCGTCGTATCAGCCGCGGTGTTGATCCCGAGGAGCGGTAAGTTCTGCACCGCCAAGACGGTTGAGACATCGACCCAAGCGGTACCGTCATAGACAACGAGCCGCCGATCCGCCTCCACATAGGCGAGGAACCCGCGGCTTGGCGCCGTGAAGAGCCAGTTTCCGGCGCTCGCCAGTGCCAGCATACCGGCCTTGCCTGCCCAGGCGCCGGTGGACGCGGCCGCGACGATGTAGCGATCAGCCTCAGCGGGACTTACCGGCGGGGTCGTGAGCGTGCGGCTTTTCACGGCAAGCTGCACCAGCCCATCGAGGCGGGTCAGCGCCTCGTTGTGGGTCACGTGCTTTTGCGCTTGGCCGGCCGCAATGAGCGGCAGGCCGAGATGAACGGTCTCGGTCATGGCAGCATCCAGGGGTGTGATGAGACGCCCCGAAATCGGGGTGGTCGGAGGAACCGGGGTGAGGCAAGAGGACGCGATGCCGGTTAAGGCGAAAGGGTCGCCTCGAGCAGGCGTCCTTGGCCGGCAATGGATGAGCTTTGGGTGACGCGCACCCTGAGCGATGTGACCGGTGCCCCGAAGTCCGCTACTTCATTGGCGGCGGCGTAAAGCCAAGTGGGACTTGCCACCTCGGCGACGCGCAGTTCGGCACCGACGCCGTCGAGGATGGTGATGCGATAGGCCTCCACGCTCTCACCGAGCGGGATCTCGGCCACATCCCAACTGTCGAAGGACAGGCGTCCGCGTCGGATCCAGTCGAAGCGGATGCCGTCAGGCCCTCGCCGGGCGGAGAGTTGAACCGGACTGGGTGGCTGGAGTGCGCGCAGCCCGGCGCTGGTTGCGACCGACGTGACAGCGGTCGACGTCGGCTCAGCGGTCAATGGGCCGACGCGATAGGTCACGGGACGTCCCACAAGATCAAGCGAGGACCCGAGGCTCGCGATCGGCCCATCGAGAAACACCACAGGACTGCCCGGCGGGACGGTCGCCATGGCGTCCTCAGTGCCTCTTTGGCCGCGCAACAGCGTGGTCAGCACATAGGTACGCTCTGCCACCAGGGTCGCATTGACGAACTGGATGATCTCGTAGCGCCCGTTCGGGCCTCGGATCGCTGCCGCATTGGCGCCGGCAAGCACACGGCTTTCCGGCAAGCTCGACAAAGCGCCCGTCACCAGACGCACCGTCAGGCTGTTGACGCGGTCATAGATGTAAAGCGGGCCCCGCGCGAAGGGCGCGAGCGTCTCACCCATCAGCGAGGGCGAGGTCAGATTAGCGACCACCGCATAGCCGTCGCCATCGCCGCGCCACACCGCCATTTCGGTCCAGGGGTCGGAGGCGGCTGCAAGATATTGCAAGCTTTGAGGGTCGTTCTCGCTCAAGGCCGGCAGATCGAGAATGACGACTGCCGGCGCACCGATCACACGGGGAGCCGGCGCATCAAACCGCGATGGCTCGCGCTTCGGCGGCGCGAGGATCGTGGTTGCACTTTCGGCTTCCACCTCACGGCTCCCGAGGCCCTCCAAGCGGGTCACGCGCAGAAGCCTTGAGGCATCCGACGTCTGAATCGTTAGGAGGTCGCCTGGTTCCACGGCGAGCATCGAGAGGGGCAGCGAAAACTTTGCGGTATCGCGGGCAGCCCAGAGACGATGGAGCGTTGCCTCTGCCTGACGCCCCATCTGGACGCCGTCTGAGGCAACAGCCGCGGTCAAGCTGGAGGTTCGACGGCTCGCACCCGTCTGTCGGCGGGCGATGACGGCACTCGCGCGATAGTCCGCCTCGGTTTCAAGAAAGGCGAGCGAGAGCTCCGCCGGCAATTCGCTTTCCTGGCGGCGCGTCACAGCAATGGGCCGGTTGTCTTTCTCGACCACGCAGGTCTCAACTCCGAGCGTGATGGCGGACCGGCGGGACAGTGACCGCATGACGATCGTCTGGCCCCGATCGATCACCTCAAAGCCAAAGCCACGCGCGAGCGGCTCCAGCGCTTCGCGGGCCGACATCGGACGATCAACGACTGCGCCATCGACGACCCCTTCGAGGCCGGACACATCGACATTGAAAATTCCGTGCTCGGCCAAAAGGACCCGCGCGAGATCGGCAAGGGGTGCCGCGCCATAGCGGCCAGTCAGCCAATGGCCTGTCTGCCAATTGTCGCCATCGGCCCAAACCGAGCGGAAGCGTGGGAAAGCGGGCCAGGGCCGTGCGTCCCAGCACCAAAGCTGGATCACGGCCGGGTCGATCATGCGACCGCCATAGACAGGCGAAACAGGGTTTTCGGCCGCAGTCGCCCCAAATTCTGGGTCAAAGGCGCGCAAAACCGCCTCAAGCGCGCGGCGCTGGATCAGATCGTCGCGCGTGCCGGTGGAGAAGGGCGGGACGCCTGATTCCACCGACTTCGGATCGGGAAAGACCGAAGGGCGATTCGCGCCCTTATCGACGGCAGGAAAGCCGAGTTCGGTGAGCCAAATTGGCTTCATGCCGGGCACCCAGGCGGTGCCCTGAACCTCAACCCCGCCGACCCGCTCCACATGGAAATTGGACCACCAACCCGCGAGGTCCTTCTGGCGATGGATCCAGGGTTTGCCGAGACCATCGGTGATCGGCGTGCGGGCACTCGCCAGCCGCGCACTCTCATCCGCATAGTACCATTCATAGCCCTCGCCCGAGCGCAGACCGGCGCGCAGCGTCGCAACGTCATAGGGCGAATTGCCCGACCCATCGCGGTGATCGGCGAGCGGCGCATAATAATCGATGCCGACCGCGCCGATATGGGGGGAGGCCCAGAGGGGATCGAGGGGAAAGCGAATGTCCGAACCGATGACATGGGCGCCATATTCGGTCCAATCGGCGGCATAGGTCAGGGTTCCACCCGGCAACATGCTGCGCACGTCATTGGTCAATGAAATCAGTGCATCGACAAAGGGATAGGCACCGGCACTCGAGCGAACCCGTGTCAGCCCGATCATTTCGGAACCGACGACGAAGGTATCGACCCCGCCGGCCGCGCGCGCAAGGGAAGCCATGTGCAGCACCATCCGCCGATAGCTCCACTCGTCGGGACCGCTATAGGCGATAACGTCAGGGCCCATATCGGGGAAATGGCTCGGCTGCGCACTGCCGACAAAGGCACTGACCTGCGCAGCGGCGACAGGACTTGCGTCTACGCTGCCCGCGCGCCCCGGTGCGGGATCGCAAGTGATGCGCCCGCGCCAGGGATAGGTCGGCTGGCTGCCGGCACCGGACCAGGGATCGGGCAGGCTGTTGCCGGCCGGCACATCCATCATGATGAAGGGCAGGAGCGAGACCTTCAGCCCGCGCGCTTTTAGCGCTTGGATTGCCGCGATCACGCTTCCATCCGATGGGGTGCCACCATAGGCCGGCCGCCCCCCATATTGCGATACCAGATAGGCCGTGGCGCGGCTCTCGCCCGAGACCTGCCAATCATCGCTGCTGACCGTCTTGTCGCGAATTTCGACGCCCGGTCGAACCTGACACTGGCCGGCTCTGAGATCAGTTCCGAACCAGGAGACCACCAGGGCCACGCGCTCAAGGCGAGGACACATCAGGCACAAGTCGTCGAGCGCGGTGATAAAATCCGAGCCGTTGAGCGAGCTATGGCGCGTCTCAGGGCCAGCGCGGCCCTTTTCGATCAGCCGTGTCATCACCTCGGGCGAATAGCCGAATTCCGTCGCACCGGGGATCATGACCACGGACCGCGTCATGGCTTCCAATTCGCCCACCGGGCGAACCACCTCAAAGGCGAATTGCGGCACGCGATTGCCGTAGCGCTCAAGGGCCAAACGCTCAAACACAGCATAGGCCAAGCCGCGATAGGCCGGCACCGCGCTTGCGCCATCGCGCGCCACCATCAGCGGATCGGGCATCTGGCCCTCATGGCCCTGATAGAGCCGGAGGTTGACTGTCGATTGGTCGATTTCCTTACCGTCGGCCCAAATGCGGCCAATGCGGGCAATCGGCCCCTCGCAGATCCCAACCGCCAAGTTGGCGAAATAGGAATAGGTGCGTGTGGTCGTGGACGCCCGCCCGCCTTTGCCGCCGCCGCCCGAGCGCGAGACTGAGACGCTCTCCTCAAGCTCGGTTGCCCAGATCACCTGACCCGCAATCCGCATGCGCCCATAGACGCGCGGGATCGGTGCGCCCTCGGTCGAGGCCATCACGTCCAGGTCTTTCAGGCGCGGCCCTTCAACCGTGCGCGATCCCCCGCCAAAGGCGCTGTTCACCAGCGCACCCGCAGCCGCCCCCACAAGGCGGCCGGCGATCATCCCGACGGTTCCGCCAATGCCTTGACCAATGGCTGATCCGACAGCGGTGAAGATGAGCTCGGCCATCAGAGTTCTCCGGCGGAACGATCGGGAAAGGCGAAGGTGAAGGCGAGCCTGCGGCGCCAGAACGGGGCAAAGGTCACCTCAGCAACCGCTGCCCCGTCATGGGCGTGAACCATGCTGTCAGTGCTCGCCAAGATCGCGCAGTGCTTGGCCGGGAGGCCAGGACGCCAGCGAAAAAGCAGGACGTCGCCAGGCTGAGCTTCGCCTGCCTCGACGGGAATAAGGTGGAGGCTCGCTGCCTCCGCCATCCTCTCGCGGCCACTCGCTTCCGCCCAATCAGGCGTGTATGGCGGCACGGCCATGGGCTCAGGCCCCATCACCGCGCGCCACACGCCGCGCACAAGGCCCAGGCAATCGCAGGCCACGCCCTTGAGCGAGGCTTGATGGCGATAGGGCGTGCCGATCCAGCAGCGCGCCTCAGCAATGATCTCAGCGCGTTCGGGCATGGGCCCCTCCTCAAGATCAGGTCAAAAAGGATCAGAAGCGTTAGGGCAGCATCTCATTCGCCGCCCGAACCACCGGCTCCATCACCGCCGCCGCTGTCACCGCCACCCGCGTCACCGCCCCCGCCGCCACCACCACCGTCGCCACCTCCGCCAACGCCCGACCAGCCCCATGCACCGCGTCCGGTCTTGACGAAGGCCGCGCCGTCGTCAGGACCTGAGGGCACCTGAAACAAGCGGTCATTGCCCGGCATGTGCGGGAAACCGCGATAATTAAGCACGTTCCCGAAACGGTCGCGGCAGGTGGCAAAGGTCTTGTCGCAGCCAATCACGACTTGAGCGACATCGCCCGGCGCAATGAGAGCTGCCATCGGGTGCCAAAGTCCAAGCCGCGCGCCACTGGCGTGGGGGTCGTGGGTTGCGACCTCAACGGTGACCCCCGCATTAGCGCCACTCGACCAGGTCAACCGCCCACCTGCGAGATAGCCATAGGGAATGGAGCTAAGGCCTGAGACGATCACGACCGACGCGCTTTCAACCGCCAACACCGTGCAAGCCCCGCTGCGATCGGGGGCAGCGAGCGACACCTGGCACCTGGAATCGCCGAGATCGGCCGAGCAGCGCGGAATGAACAAGCGCCCGCGCTCCTCGTCCAACCGATGAAGCAGCGAGCGCAATTCGGCTTTGAAGCGGTCGCCCTCGCGGGTGACCTCGCCAATGGTCATGACCCGCAGGAGCACGTTCAATGCGGGCTCGGTCCAATCGACGAGATGGATATCCACCTGGGCTGCATCATAGCGACCAGAGGCAATATCGCGCTCAGTAATGGCATCATCAACAAGCGCACCGGCGACCTCGCCGCTTGCGACCGAAAAGCCAAGTGTCTCGGCGGCAGCCGCTGCATCAAAGCCGCTGGCCGCCCGGCACGAGACGCCGGCGACAACCAGATCGCGATCATGATCGGTGAAGCCCATCACCACACCATCGGTGCGGCGCAGGATCCAGGCGTGCGCAAGCGTTGTCGCGCCGCTATCGAGCTTGGCCTGAAGGGCTGAGGGCAGCTGGCGCATGTCACACCTTGATTTCAATCAGCGGGATCGCGGGGATTTCGCCAGCGGCAAAGCTCGTCCAATTGGCGGTGAGGCGATCGGTGTCGAAGCGCACGGGCACGTCGAACAGGAAGCCGGCCGTGATGATCGCACCTGAGGGCGGCGCGACGTTGAGCGTCACCCCTCCGGTCGTCACATCGAGGGTGAAGGCATTGGTCTCGATGCCGGCCACCGCCACGCGCACGGTTCCTGCCACGGGCTTGGCGATTACGCGCCGATAGGCTGACGGGCCCGGGCCATAGGTGTTCGTAAGCTGAAAGGCGCGATTTGCGCCGTCGCCGACGCCTAAGGCCTGGTCGGTAAGAGTCCGGGGGACGCCGGGTCCCGCCGAGGATTGATCGATGCGGTCACGGAAGCGGAAGCCGTAGAGGCGGCCGCGCCGCTCTTCAAAGAAGCTCAGCACCGAGGAGAGCGCTGCGAAGCTGCGCACGCCCGAGCCCGCATCATAGCGGCGCCTCGAATCGGCCCAGCGCGAATTGCGTTCCTCGCGGCCGGATCCGAGCGTGACGATATCGGTGAGCCGCTCCGGCCCGCCCGATGCGCCAAGCGCCACCTCGAGCGGAAAGCTCACCTCGTGAAAGGCGGCCATGGGCCCCTCCGATTGATGTTGGACAAAGAGTTGTCATGGGTTCGGCGCTAGGATTGCCGACGAAATGCACCCCAGGAGACCGCGCGATGAGCCATGTTCCCCATGAATTGGCTGAGGAATTTCCCGAGCACATCCAGGCGATGTCGCAGCTGAAACAGACGAATGCGCATTTCGCCGCAGTCGCCGAGCGCTACCACCACCTCAACCGCGACATTCACCGAGCGGAAACCGATGTGGCGCCCACCTCCGACGCGGTTCTAGAGGAGTGGAAGAAGCTGCGGCTCGCCTTAAAGGACGAGATCCTGACTCTCCTCGCGAAGGCGTCATGAGACTCAGGTGCCTCGCCGCCCGCGCGAGACCGTGCGGGCGAGCATGGCGGTGATCTCCGCCTCCGAGCGTCGGAAGCTCGCAGCATCAGGCGTCGAGACATTGAAGACGACCGAGGGCGAGCCGCCCCCGCCTTGCGTTGCGACACCCAACCGGCCGTCGGGGCCGCGGGACAGGGGCAAAATCGCCTCAGCACCGGCTTCTCCCATCAGGCCAAGCTTATCGCCGTTCATGGGGAAATAGGTCGGCGCCGACACCACGCCGCCCCGGGCGAAGGGGGAGATATCGCTGACGGTGCCGTCGAGGACACCCTCGCTCTGATCCTCGCCCTGCCCGCCTGAGAAAAGGCCGCTGACCGACCGGCTGATCGCGCTTTGGATCGGCCTCATGGCGGCGCGAAGCACCGCCGACGATAAGCGCCGGCCGATGCCGTCGAGCACGCCGTTGAGCCCCTGCCCGCGGGTGGCCGCAGTCGTGAGCGCCGAGGTCATCGACCGCCCGAAATTCTTCGCCAGGGTGTCGCACTCGGCGATCTCGCGCTTGAACGCGCCGGTATCGGCGACGATTGCCACCGAAACCGTATCAATGGGCGTGGTCATCACGTCACCTCATCGGGAAAATCAGCCATGAGCCGGGTCAGAACCGCGCGCGAGGCGGGCTCCGCGCGACGGCCGAACCGGCCCTCGAGCGCGCTTGCAAGTTCGCGTGGGGTTGCGCCCCAGAACGCCGCCGGTGTCCAGCCGAGGACGCCGAGGGCGAGCCGCATCACGTCGTCCCAGGGGAAAGCGGCGCGGGGACGAAAGGGGGGGAGGCAGCCCCCTCGTCACCCGCGCCACCCCCGAAGGTCGCAGCCAGCAGGCGGGAGACGACGCGGGCATAGCCCGCAGCTCCTCCGTCCACTGTGAGTGCTGCGACCTCACGGTCGGTGATGGTTTCGCCAGCCCCGCGCAGGCCTGCGCTAAGGACGGCGATCAGGTCCGGCGCCGCAAGCCGGCCCGTTTCAAAACGCTCAGCGAGATCAATGAGATCGCGCGCCTCGAAGGCCGCTTCGAGCTCGGATAGCGCGCCAAGTGTCAAGACGAGGCGGCGGGGTGCGCCATCGAACTCGGCCTCGATTTCTCCACGGCGAAGATTGGGCATGGAATGCTCCTGAACAGAGGGAATGACGGGGGGAAAGCGAGAGGATCGACCGCGTTAGATCGCGGTGAAGGTCATCTGACCCGCGCTTTCGAGCGCCAGGTCGTAGGTGACCTCGCCATTATGGGTGCCGGCGAATTCCAGCGCCGTGATTTGGAAGGCGCCCTCGATGCGCCCGAAGTCCGGCACGACAACCTGAAAGAGACGGATCGCGCCGTCGAAGAACACTTGCCGCACCAGCGCGTCCGATTGCTCGTCGCGAAATACGCCGGAGCCCGAGATCGAGGCGCGCTTAATGCCGGCGCCTGCCAAAAGCTCGCGCCAACGCCCGGCACTCTCGGCATGGGTGACATCGACCGTCTCGGCGTTGAACCGAAGTTGGCGCGAGCGAAGGCCGGCAACGGTGGCGAAGACGCCGGTGCCGTCATCGATCTTGACGAGCAGATCCTTACCTTTCTGCGCGGACATGGGAGGCTCCTGGAATGAGGGAAGTCATGGGAAAGGCGTGGGGCGCGCGTCAGGCGGGCTCGGTCACCGCGCGGAAACGGACGATGCCGTGCCAGGTGGCACCGTCCTTCTCGCGACGGATATCGGCGGTGGCAAAGCGCAGGTTGACGAGGCGATGGCCGGGTACGGTGAGGTTCACTGCCTCCATCGCCTGCAGCATTTCGCCGGCGATGAGATGGGCCTGTTTCTGCCCGCCTTCTCGCGACCAGATATGCAGCGTCAGCGCGTGCTCGATGCCGGTGGACGAGCCCGTCGACCAATCGGTGGCGGATGCATCGCCCATGGTCACATAGGGAAAGGCGATGGTGCGCGGCGGCTCGTCATAGACTTTGGCGCCACCCAATGCATTGGCGAGACCCGGATGGGCGTTGAGGGCTGAAAACAGCGCTTGGCGCAGCGCAAGGGTCGCGATCATCACGTGCTCCTGGTTCGCAAGGCCGCAAGCGCCGGCAATAAGCGTGGCGAAGCGGGATCGGTGGATGAGCCGAATTCGGCGGAAAAGGCGTCCGGCCTTGCATCGACCACCCGGGCCTCATGGGTGCCCGGCACCACGGAGAGCGCGGGGTCCCCCGCCTCCCCATTGGCGGCCTCGCGCACCACCGACTGCGCGAGTTGCACCACGAGCGGCAGCGTCCAGCCGGGGAGTTTGGCTTCCGCCGAAAGGCCGCCGAAAACCACGGTTGCGGAGGGTTTCATGGGGTGGTCTCCTCGGCCTCGCATTGGAGATAGCGGCCGGCAGGCGGCAGCTCTTTGATCGCGTGGATGTCGAAGATGCGGTCGCCCTTGCGGAAGCGATGGGCTGCGGTGAGGCCAGCCAAGGCTCTCAGCGTGATGCGGAAGGTGTTGCGTTGGACGAGACGGTCCTCGAGGCGGCGTTCGGCACCATCCACCGCCTCAATCTCGGCCCAGACGGTGGCGATCGCCTGATAGCTTCGCGTGACCCCGCCGGCGCCATCGGGCATCTCAACGGGGGCCTCCACCACCAGGCGGTGGCGCATGTCGCCGGGCGTCATGCGATCCTCCTGACGATATAGGGGGCCACGAGCGCCTCGACCGAACGCGGCATCACCGCGACCTCGTGGCCAACCGAAATGACACCGCGGTTCTCAAACCAATGGGCCGCCAACAAGCGGATCGCCTGGGTGAGAGGTGCTGGCACATCGGCAGGGGCGCCATAGCCGGCGACACATTCGATCTCGATGCCGGCCATCCCGACGGTGGGTGACGGCGGCGCAGCTGCCCACGACAACCGCGGCGGTGCACCGCGACCATCGAGCCGGAGGCCTGCGAGCGGCACCGATACGACCCCGGATGACGTCGTCACCCGCACTGCCGAAATCGACGCAATCGGCGCGATGGGCAGCGCGAGGATGCCATTGGCCGGCCAGACGTCGCGGATGATCCGCCAGGTCTGCGTGACAAAGGCGCGCCCTGTTAGCGCCTCCAAATGGACACGCGCAGCCGTCACGAGGGACTGAACGAGGAGATCCTCATCATTGCTGTCGATCTTCAAATAGGCTTTCGCTTCGGCGAGCGTGATGGGCTCGGCGGCCGGCGGCACGGCGAGAAACATGGTCATGGGACACCTCGAACGGCGGGATAGGGACAAGCGACAGCCGACGGGACGGCCGGTCAGCGGCCCCTGCCCGTTTGACAAATCAGCGCGGGCCAGATTTCCAAGGGAGATGCGTTTCCCCCTCGCCCTGGCAGCCTTCATCACCACCAGCCCTGCACTCGCCGTCATCGGCGGCGCGCCTGTGCCGGCAAGCGATGGGATCGCGGCGCATCTCGTGATGCTCACGAGCCCCACCGGCTTTTGCTCCGGCACGGTGGTGGGCGAACGCCTGGTGTTGACGGCCGCCCATTGCGCAGAAGGCGCTAGGCTTGCCGTGCTGCGCTTCGGACCCAACCGACAGCCGGTGGTCAACGAAGTGGTGGAGCGCGTGCTGCACCCCAATTACCGCCGCGCCGATTGGGCCGCGCGGCGTACAGCCATTGATCTCGCCATCGTGAAGACCGCCCAACCCATCGGGCTCGGCACGCGGCGGGCCACGATCTCGCAGGCCTCCGTCCCGCAAGCCGGTGATGCGCTTCGTCTTTATGGCTTCGGCCCGCTCGCCGAGGGCGATGGCGCCTCGGCAGGCGTGCTGCGATTTGCGCCCTTGACGGTGACTGGACGACCGGGAACCTTCCAGGTGCGGCTCACTGGACCTGCCGGCGCGCTCGGGGCGTGCACCGGCGATTCCGGCGGGCCGGTATTCGATGGAGCTCAGGCGGTTGCAGGCGTTGTATCCTGGTCAACCGGCGCGGGTTCTTCCCGTTGCGGGGCGCTGACCGGCACTGTACCGGTTGCACCTCATCGCGGCTGGATCATGGACACGATCCGCCGGCTTGGAGATCGCGAATGACTGTTTTGCGCCCCGTCGCTTTGGCCCTTGCGGCGGCCTCGGCCTTTTCCGCTCCGGCCTATGCCATTATCGGCGGCTCGCAGGTGGGTCCGGGCGACCCCATCGCCCGCCAGACCGTGCTGCTCGTCACTTCAGACCGCAATGGCTGCACCGGCACGCTGATCGGCACCCGCAGCGTCTTGACCGCCGCCCATTGCCTGCAGGGCTCGCGCTCGGCGCTGGTTGCCTTCATCCGCCAGGGGCAAATTGTCGCGATCTCGCCGATCGTGCTTGCGTCCGGTCACCCGGGCCGCCAGCGCGACGACGGGCAGGTCGCGCCCATTGACGTGGCGATTGCCACCATGCGCGACCGCCCTCCGGCGGGCTTCGTCGCGGGCCGTCTCGGCGCGCGCGATCCAGCCCCCGGCACGCGGGTGACCATTGCAGGCTTTGGCCGGCGCGCCTTGAACAGCTTCCGCTCGGCCGGCGATCTCTTGAAAGTCGACCTGCCGGTGATCCAGCAGTCGGTGACGG
>JBAWYY010000024.1:0-14415 GCA_037143285.1 Alphaproteobacteria bacterium
GACACCTTGATCGGTGGCCTCGGCAACGACACGCTCGACGGTGGATCGGGTAACGACACGGTCGATTACTCGGCTGCCACCAATGCCATTACCGTCACCATTAATGGCACGGCGACCGGCACGGATATCGGCACTGACATCCTGGCGGCCATCGAAACGCTCATCGGTGGCTCGGGCAATGACAGCATTACCGGCGACGGCAATGCCAACTCGATTGCCGGTGGTTCGGGCCTCGACACGATTGAAGGCGGCGCGGGCGCCGACACACTCGACGGTGGAGCTGGTACTGCCGACGTCTTGAGCTATGCGGGTGATACCGCGGGCGTGAATGTCAATATCAACACCAATACGGCGTCTGGCGGTGATGCTGCTGGCGATGTCATCTCGAACTTCGAGCACCTTACCGGCGGCTCCGGCAACGACAGCCTCACCGGTACGGGCGGCGCGAACTCGCTGACCGGCGGCTCGGGCAATGACACCCTCAATGGCGGCCTCGGCAACGACACGCTGGACGGCGGCGCGGGCACGCTCGATGCGGTCGACTATACCAGCGCCGGCAATGCCATCACCGCAACCTTGGGCGGTACGCCCTCAGGTGTGGATATCGGCACCGATACGCTCACCAATATCGAAGTGCTGCTTTCGGGCAGCGGCAGCGACAGCTTGACCGGCACTGCATCTGCCGAATCCATCTCGGGCGGCGGAGGCATCGATACTATCCAGGGCGGCGGCGGAGCCGACACCCTCGACGGCGGATCGGGCACCGCTGACGTGTTGAGCTATGCCGCCGACACTGCCGGCGTGACGGTGAACCTTGCAACAAACGCCGCGTCAGGCGGCGATGCTGCGGGCGATGTCATCTCGAACTTCGAATATATCATCGGCGGTTCGGGCAATGACAGCCTGACCGGTGATGCTCAGGCCAATTCGATTGTCGGCGGTTCCGGCAACGATACGATCCAGGGCGGCGCGGGTGCAGACACACTCGATGGCGGGGTCGGGACGGCAGACGTCTTGAGCTATGCTGGTGATACCGCGGGCGTGACCGTCAATATCGGCACCAACGCAGCCTCCGGCGGCGACGCGGCGAGCGACGTTATCTCAAACTTCGAGCACCTCATCGGTGGCTCCGGCAATGACAGCCTGACCGGTGATGCCAATGCCAACTCGATCACGGGCGGCTCGGGCAACGACACGCTCATCGGTGGGCTCGGCAACGATACCCTCGACGGCGGTGCTGGCACTCTCGACGTGGTCGACTATTCGAGCGCGACCAACACGATCACCGCGACGCTGGGCGGAACCGCAACCGGCATCGATATCGGTACGGATACGCTGACCAACATCGAAGTGCTGCTTTCGGGCTCCGGCGCAGACAGCCTGACGGGTTCGGCCGCGGCTGAATCGATCTCAGGCGGTGGCGGTAATGACACCATCCAAGGCGGCGCCGGTGCCGACACCCTTGATGGCGGCTCGGGCACAGCCGACGTCTTGAACTATGCCGCCGACACGACGGGTATCACCGTAAATCTCGGAACCAATGCAGCGTCGGGCGGCGATGCCGCAAGCGATGTCATTTCGAACTTCGAGTATCTCACCGGCGGTTCGGGCAATGACGGCCTGACGGGCGACACGAATGCCAATTCGATCGTGGGCGGGTCTGGCAATGACACGATCCAGGGTGGGGCTGGTGCGGACACCCTCGACGGTGGCGCGGGCACGGCCGACGTCCTCTCCTATGCCGCTGATACCACAGGTGTTATTGTCAACATCGGCACCAACTCGGCCTCGGGCGGCGATGCCGCAAGCGATGTCATCTCGAACTTCGAGCATCTGATCGGCGGCTCGGGCAATGACAGCCTGACGGGCGACGCCAATGCCAACTCGATCACGGGTGGGTCGGGCAATGACACCCTCAACGGTGGCCTTGGCAACGACACTCTCGACGGTGGCGTCGGCACTCTCGATGCGGTGGATTATTCGGCCGCAACCAACGCCGTCACTGCGACTTTGGGCGGCACGGCGACAGGCACTGATATCGGCACGGATACGCTCACGAATATCGAAGTGATCCTCTCCGGCTCTGGCAATGACAGCCTGACCGGCTCGACGGGTGCTGACTCGATCTCGGGCGGCGGCGGCAATGACACTATTCAAGGTGGCGCTGGCGCCGACACGCTCGACGGTGGCGCAGGCACTGCTGACGTCTTGAGCTACGCTGCCGATACAACCGGCGTAACAGTCAATATCGGCAATAACTCGGCTTCCGGCGGAGATGCCACGAGCGATGTCATTTCTAACTTCGAGCACATCATCGGCGGCTCCGGCAATGACAGCCTGACCGGTGATGGCAACGCCAACTCGCTGACGGGCGGATCCGGCAATGATACGCTTGTTGGCGGGCTCGGGAACGATACCCTTGATGGCGGTGCGGGCACCCTCGACGTTGTGAACTACTCGACGGCCACAAACGCGATCACGGCGACCTTGGGCGGAACCGCGACGGGTACGGATATCGGCACCGACACGCTGACCAATATCGAAGTGCTGCTGTCAGGCTCCGGTAACGACAGCCTGACCGGCTCTGCAGCTGCCGAGTCGATCTCTGGCGGCGGTGGCAATGACACGATCCAAGGCGGATCCGGCGCCGACACCCTTGACGGTGGCGCGGGCACGGCCGACGTCTTGAGCTATGCAAGCGATGCGGCCGGCGTCACCATCAACCTTGGCACCAGTGCGGCCTCGGGCGGAGATGCAGCCAGCGACGTCATCTCGAACTTCGAATATCTGATTGGCGGCACCGGCAACGACAACCTGACCGGCGACACCAACGCCAACTCGATCGTGGGCGGCTCGGGCAATGACACGATACAGGGTGGCGCAGGCGCGGATACTCTGGATGGCGGCGGAGGCACTGCTGACGTCTTGAGCTATGCTGGCGATACTTTAGGTGTCACTGTCAACATCAGCAATAATTCTGCTTCCGGCGGCGATGCTGCGAGCGATGTGATCTCGAACTTCGAGTATCTCATCGGCGGGTCCGGCAATGACAGCCTGACCGGCGACGCCAATGGCAACTCGATCGTCGGCGGGTCCGGCAACGACACGCTGTTTGGTGGCCTTGGCAACGATACCCTTGATGGCGGCGTGGGCACGCTCGATGTTGTCAACTATGCGACCGCCACCAATGCCATCACGGCGACCCTTGGCGGGACCGCGACGGGCGTCGATATCGGCACGGACACGCTGACGAACATTGAAGTGCTGCTTTCGGGTGGCGGCAATGACAGCCTGACCGGCACGTCTGCCGCTGAATCGATCTCGGGCGGCGGCGGCAATGACACGATCCAGGGCGGCGCGGGCGCTGATACGCTTGATGGCGGATCGGGCACAGCCGACCTCTTGAGCTATGCGGCAGATACGTCCGGTGTAACCGTCAACCTCGCGACAAACTCGGCCTCGGGTGGCGACGCCACGAGCGATGCCATCTCCAACTTCGAATACGTTACCGGCGGTTCCGGCAATGACAGCCTGACCGGCGACACCAATGCCAACTCGATCATCGGCGGCTTGGGCAATGATACGATCCAAGGTGGCGCTGGCGCCGATACGCTAGACGGCGGCTCGGGCACTGCCGACGTTCTCAGCTATTCGAACGATACGACGGGCGTCACAGTCAATCTGAGCACCAACTCGGCCTCAGGCGGTGATGCGGCGAGCGATGTGATATCGAACTTCGAGTTCCTGATCGGCGGCTCGGGCAATGACAGCCTGACCGGTGACGCCAACGGCAACTCGATCACTGGTGGTTCGGGCGCCGATACGCTGTCCGGCAATGCTGGCAATGATACGCTGACGGGTGGCGCGGGTGCTGACAGCTTCCTCGGCGGCGCCAATGATGACCTTATGATCATCGACACCTCGGATATCTCGGTCGCCGGCGGCGCTGGTATCGACACTGTCATGTTCGAGAATGGCGTGGTCAATGTGGGCCGGTCGAACGTCGTCGGTGTCATCACCGAGACAGAGATCATCGACTTCACGCAGTCGACCGTAAACGCGAATATGAGCTTGTCGGGAGCGGATATTGCGGGCGTCCGTGGGTCTAATCAGGCGCTGACGATGAACATCAACTCCGGCGATAACATTACGATTTCTGACCCGGTCGCGAACTATACATCGAATACCGTCGGCAATCAGACGACCTACACGATCTTTGATGACGCGTCGCAGACGAACCAGATCGCTCAGTTGATCCTGGTGAGCTGAGGACACCGGATTTGCCGAGAAATCGGAGCGCTTAAAGCGCTCCGAATACAAATCATCAGGTATAATGGTGCCCAGGAGAGGACTCGAACCTCCACGGTGTTACCCACTGGTACCTGAAACCAGCGCGTCTACCAATTCCGCCACCTGGGCACGCCGGGCGTCTTACCGGTCTCGGCTCTCCGCGTCAACGCAG
The DNA here is from genome assembly GCA_037143285.1 of Alphaproteobacteria bacterium. GTDB lineage: Bacteria > Pseudomonadota > Alphaproteobacteria > Rhizobiales > Phreatobacteraceae > Phreatobacter. Next base: position 4,463 of record JBAWYY010000024.1, read on the forward strand.
ATGGCGAGCGATGACATGCAGCGACCCCCTCCCTCGCGGCGCAGGAATCCGCTATGACCCGCCGCGTCGGCACATCACGCCGCCCCGTTCGACCGCGAGAGCCGTCCCATGAGCATTGATGCCAACGATATCGGCCGCCTCCTGAATGAGGCTTTGCCCTATATGCAAAAATATGACGATGAGATCATCGTCGTGAAATATGGCGGCCACGCCATGGGGGACCACACGGCCGCCAAAAGCTTCGCGCGTGACATCGTGATGCTCGAACAATCCGGGATTAATCCCGTGGTGGTGCATGGCGGCGGGCCGCAAATCGGTCAAATGCTCGCCAAACTCGGCATCAAGAGCGAGTTCATCGATGGTCTGCGCGTGACGGACCAGCAAACGGTCGACATCGTCGAGATGATCCTGGCCGGTTCGATCAACAAGCAGATCGTCGGCTTCATCAATGCGGCCGGCGGTAAGGCCATTGGCCTGTGCGGCAAAGACGGCGACATGGTGAAGGCCGTCAAAGTCACCCGCACCATGGTTGATCCTGACTCGAACATCGAGAAGGTGGTGGATCTCGGCTTCGTCGGCGAACCCGATAAGGTCGATACAAAAGTCCTCGACACCGTTCTCGGCAAGGATCTGGTGCCTGTTTTGGCCCCTGTCGCAACCTCGACCGATGGCGAGACCTATAACGTCAATGCCGATACCTTTGCCGGCGCCATCGCGGGTGCCCTCAAGGCCAAGCGTTTGCTTTTGCTCACCGACGTGCCCGGTGTTCTCGATAAGAACAAGAACATGATCAAGGAATTGTCGGTGGACGATTGCCGCCGCTTGATTGCCGATGGCACTGCCACGGGAGGCATGATTCCGAAGATCGAAACCTGCATTTACGCCATTGAGCGCGGCGTGGAGGGTGTCGTCATTCTCGATGGGAAAGTGCCCCATGCTGTCTTGGTGGAGTTGCTCACCGACGGCGGCGCTGGCACGCTCATTCACGCATAAGGACGCGCGATGGCGTTTGGGGCTTGGATGGGGCTGAGATCACTCGCTGCCGCCGCGATCCTTGCCGCAACGCTATTGGTTTCGGCGGGCGGAGAGGCCGCTGCCGAAACGCGGCTTTGTAATCGTACCAGCCTGGTCGTCGAGGCAGCGCTCGCCGTCCAAGCCCAGAACACCGTTGCGACACGGGGCTGGTTCCGCCTCGACCCCGGTCAGTGCCGCGTGCTGTTACAAACAGCCCAGGCCCAGGGGCGCCTCTATCTGCACACGCGCACCCCGGTGGTCTATCCCCCATCGCCGCTGGGCTTGCCGGAAGACTCGCGCTTCTGCGTCGGCGAGGGGGATTTTCTCGTGGCGGGCGCAGAGCGATGCACGCGCGCGGGTCATCGTCTCGCGCCCTTTGCCGAGGTCAAATCAACCGTTGTTGACGGGATTGCGGTGCTCTTCTTGTCCGAGCCTGCTGATTTCGACTTGCCGCAAGCCAGGCTTGCTGGCGTCCAGCGACTGCTCGCCCTCATGGGTTATGATCCAGGTCCGGTCGATGGTCTCGAAGGCCCAAAGACAACCGCCTCTGTCGCTTCCTTCCTGGTCGATCGCGGGTTACCCGCCGATTCACTCAACTCACCCGATATCTTCGACCACCTGATGGCTGCCGCCCGCAGCGGCGAGGGTCCGGGTTTTGTATGGTGCAACGACACGAGCAACACGGTGATGGCGGCGCTCGGCGTTGAAGAATCAGGCCAAACCACCACTCGGGGCTGGTTTCGAGTTGAACCCGGTCGCTGTTTGCGCCCCGCCCTCGATTCCCGGGCCACACGCGTTCATTCGTTTGCGGAACAGGTCGACCGCGATGGTCGTCCCATTCTCCGCGCCGGTGAACCGGTTCGCTATGCCGGTGATACTCTTCTTTGCGTGCGAACAGCAGAGTTTGAATTTCAAGACCAAACCGAATGCGAAGCCCGAGGCGGCAACATGGTGCCTTTCGTGCGCATCGTCTTCGACGGGCGGCGCCGCGCCATCGTGCGATTTAAGGATCCCTCATGACGATCACTCACCCCCTGTCGCGGCCGAACGCTCGGACCTTCGACCATGTGCGCGATTGGGTCTTCGACCTCGATAACACGCTCTACCCCGCGCATCTGTCGCTTTGGCAACAGATCGACCATCGCATCAAGAGCTTCATCGCCGATCTCTTGAAGATCAGCGAAGACGAGGCCTTTGCGCTGCAGAAGGACTATTACAAGCGCTACGGCACTTCGCTTCGTGGTTTGATGATCGAGCATGGCATGTCGCCCGATGATTTTCTGGCCTATGTCCATGACATCGACCATTCCCCACTCATGGCGAATCCCGAGTTGGGCGCGGCCATTGCCGCTCTTCCCGGCCGGAAATTTGTGTTCACCTCGGGCACGCACAGCCATGTGGCAGCCGTCACTCGGCGCCTCGGCATTGAGAACCATTTCGACGGTGTTTTCGATATCGTCGATGCCGGGCTTCTGCCCAAGCCCAATCGACCGACCTATGAGCGATTCCTCGCCGATCACGCGGTCGATCCCACGCGCGCAGCCATGTTTGAGGACCTCTCGCGCAATCTCGAAGTACCCCACGCACTCGGCATGACGACGGTGCTGGTGGTTCCGGACAAGACGCGTGAGGTTTTCCGCGAGGCCTGGGAATTCGAAGGTCGAGAGGCCAACCACATCGACTACGTCACCGATGACCTTGCGGGTTTCCTAAAGAAGCTCCCGGTCTAGGGGCTCCTAGCGCCCTAGAACCGTCCGCCGGTGTCAAAGCCGTCGCCGCTGCTGCCGCCAGACGATCCACCCCCCGACGAGCTGCCACCTCCGCCGCCGCTCCAGGGACCCGGTCCCCAAGCCGAACCGCCGCCACCACCCCAGTTAGACGAGCCGCGCCGGCCCTGCTCCATGCGCCCCCAATAGTCCGCACCGGAAAGAACGCCAGTGAGGATCCCGCGCAGGAGGTGGCCGACGACGTCATTGTCGAAAACCGAGCCGTCGCGGTCATATTGGCGCTGCCGGAAACCATTGGCGACCTGCCCGACCTCCTGGCGTCGCTGCGCGATGGCTTTGAACTCGTCCCGAATTTGGGCTGCTTGAGCAGCAAGCCGAACTTGGAGATCCCTCGCACCACCAATCGCTTGGACAACCTTTTCGTCTTCCGGCGTAGGCGTAGCGAGCGCTTGGCGGTAGAGGGTCTCGACCTGTTCGCTCGCGAGGGCCTCGGCCAACACGGCCTGAGCCTCCCGGTAACGCGGGTCAGTCCCGCGCCCAAAGGCCGCAATCTCGTCTTCAATGCTCCGTTGGACAGCGTCAGCCTTGGCCCGCTCGCGATCAAGATCGTCAATACGCTTGGTTTGGGCGCCAACCGAGGCGTCAACCGTCGTTCCGCCTGCCTTGAGATAGGCCGATTTTTCAAGCGCCTTCAATTGCTCAACCAGTTCAACGGCGTCGCCGGCCGCACGATTGGCGTGCTCACGAAGGCGTCCGGTAATCTCGGTGAGCATGGCGTAATTGCGCCGTGCGTCTTCGAACCGGATGAGCTGCGCTACCCATCCATCCAGGAGGCGGACAATATTGCCTGCATCATATTCCGCTCGGCCATAGCCGCGCTTCCAGAGGTACATGAACAGCGCATCGCCCTCGTAGGGCTTGCGTTTCTGGTCCAACTCTTCCTCGGCCCGCTTAGCCTTCTTCTCGGTGGCCTCGGCAATGGCCCGCGCCTGTTCAGCCTGAGCCTTCAAGCCTGCATAGTCATTGGTCGCGGCGAGACCGACTGTTGCTTCATTTTCAACGGCACGACGTGCCTCTTCCGCCTTCGCAAGCTCGGCGGACAGGGTCACCCGCGCATCAGACAGGCGTTTGACTTCGGCTTCCGCGGCCGCAAGTCGCTTGTCGAGGGTCGTACGATCGTTCGCCCTCAGGGCCAGGACGGCCATGACCCGCGTGCGAACTTGGCCGACGGGGCCGCCGATATCGCCCCCCTTCAGGCGAATGCCGGCGAGCCGCTGAAACCCATCGGTCTCTTCAGCCTTGGCTTGCGCCATACGCGCCATCGTTTCGTCGAGCCGACGATGGGCATCGGCCTCTGATGCACGCAGTTGCGCCAAAGCCTCTTCAATGCCGCCGAGCGCTTGATAGCCGGGGATCATGATCGCCTCACCACCGCGTTATCGTGCCGCCTGGCAATGACACCCGCCAAGTCGGTTCAAGTTGACCGCGGACTTTTCGGCCGAGAATAGGGTTTTGTATGAGGCCAGATTCGCGCTTTTCCGCCTCGATTTGCCGGTAAAGCTGCTCGGGAACTCGCTGTCCCCATTTGGTGACAACTTCGAGCTTGCCATCAGTTTCAGCGGTGATCGCCCGCGAGATCGCTTTCCCGTCGGCTCCGATCGCTTCCACGATCAGGTAATAACTCCGGGCAGCGCCGGGATTGCCGGTGGGGGTGCGCCAGACACCCGTTGATTCGCCCGGACGCGAGACGATACGGATGTCGTATTCGGCTCGCACCTCGTTGCGCAGGTTTTCCAAGGTGGCAACGGCGGCCCGTGCGGGCATAACGCGGCCATCGCGCGCTGCCGTTTTTCCGTCGGTGACGATAGCCGTTGCGCGGGCTCGCACCGCGGGAAGCGTGGCGTCCGCCGCGATATCGCTGGCGAGGCGGTCAAGGGCTGCCGGTATCGTTGAGTTCAGCTCGGTGCTGGCGACATAGCCATTGTAGCCAATCGTCCCGAGACCAAGACTCAGCGCGGCTACGGCGCCGATCACCCATTTTCCCCAGACCCCGCGCTGCACATAAAGGCGTGCGAGCTTGATAGAGACTGACTCGCGCGGTGGCTTATAGACAAAGCGCTCTTCTCGGAGCGCTTTCACCCCTTGGCGTAAGATCTCGTCTGAGACCTCAAGGCCCTGATTGCGGTAGATGGTCCGCAGCTGCGCGATCAGGTCCTCCTCCCGATCCGCCTCGCCCAGTTCCTTCGCCACCAACTGATCGCGATGGCGAAGCGTATCGACCACGTCCATGGCCAGCATGACGTCGTCAAGCGGGGCGGCGGGTTTGGCAGGAGCGACCTGAGCCTCAGCGCTGATCATTGGTCCAATCCGCCGTTAAATGCCGAGAGCTGCGCCCTTTTCGGCAAGCGCTGCAAGCCTACGCTTGCCATCCTCGACCGCGTCGCGGATGTCCTTGGAGTTCTGGGTCGAAAGCTTGCGCATTTCCGCAATGATCTCGCCCGACTTTTCCTGGAAGCCCACGACCGACTCAACGAGCTTTTTCACGGCATCGGCACGGACCGTTGGGCCATAGCCGGCACGGACGGCTGCTTCCTGAACCTTGTCGCCGATCTCCGAGAGGGTCTCGAGCGACTTCGACACGCCCTCTTTCATCTCATTGAGGGTCTTGGTCGACTCATGCAGCCCCTGGAGCCCGGTGAAGGAGGCCTTCAAAGCGGTGAAGACAGCCTCATTGGTCGAGAAGAACGAGATCGCCTGGGAATAGATGCGCTCCTTGGCAGACGTGGTCTGCATGAGACGCGCCATAATCACCTCAGAGGTATTATAGCCGATGGTCAGGTTGTCCGAGAGGTCCTTGGCGATTTGATAGCGCTTCTCTTCGTCTTGCATCTCACGCAATTTCGTATCGCGCACGAGTTCGAACTGAGCGCGCTCGGCCGGAACGGTGCCGGTATAGGCCGCAACCGCATCGGAGGCTGCTTTCAGCGCGCTTTTGCGCTCATCGAGAACAGCCTCAGCCCGCTGTAATACCTCCAGCGCCATCACTTCGGCTTGCTTCATCGCGCCACGAAAATCGCGATAGGCATCAAGGATGGTCACTTCGCGATTGATTTGGTCCTTAGTCGCGCGCGCCACATCCAAATAGGTGCGGTTGATGGCATCGAAGCGCGTCGCGATGTCGCCGCGCCGCACCTTTGTCCAGACATTCTCGATGCGCTCGAACGTCGAGATTTTGCCGTCAGCGAGCTGATCGACCATGCGCTTGGCATCGTCGCGGATCGAATTGAAATTCTCGGTAATGAGATTGTAGCGCTCGCCAATATCCATGGCAGCGACTTGGTTGCGGACCACTTCATTAAACACGGCGACCTGATTGAGCGTCCGCGCTATCACCGTCACACGCTCCTGATCCAGGTCGGAAATTTTTTGCAGCAACGGGATAATCGGCTGTTCATCGATCTTTGCCGGCATCAGGCCGAGATCGCGCAGCACCCCGGTTGCCCTATCCAGATATTGCATCGGCGAGGGAATGACAGTTTTGGTGGTCGTCGCGGGCACGGTCGTGCTCATGGGTCGCTCTCGTCGCTGAAAAGCCGGTCGATCCGGCGCCACCAATGTGTGACTGCCGGATGATGAACGCAAGGTGACGGTAAAAGGGCTTTACCGGGCAACCGTACGCAAAATGGTGCCCGCGACCTGTTCAGCCATGCAGGCATGACCCTCGGGAGAGAGATGAAGTCCGTCCCATGAGATTAAACGGTCGAAGGCGGGCCGATCGCTCGCAGCGAGCCGCTTCATCGCCTGGAACCGCCGGGCAACCGGCACGCCACGACGCTGACCCTCCTCCGCGACCACGGTAGCGATGGCGTCGGTGGCTGACCCGCCGCGCTCAGCCCAATTGGAGAATTGCGGGTCGACCAGCACGGCATCAACGCCCGCGTTCTTGATCGACGCAAGCCCTGAGGCGAGCGTTTGCCGAAAGCTTGCGGCGCCCACACCAAAATTCGCGTCATTGGTCCCAACCTGCCAAACCACGAGATCGGGCTTATGCATCGCGATTTCCCCGGCAAGTCGCGCTGCCGCCCCGGAAGCGGTCTCGCCCAGTGACCCAGAGACGATAACGCGGAAGCTTTTGCTGGCTCGTGCCGACAACAATGGGCCGAGCAGCTGCGCATAGCCCGCGCCGCCGCCGCCAACCCCCGCTGTGGTGGACGATCCGATCGCGAGAACCACAACAGGGCCTCCGGACCGTAACTTTGAGCTTGTGACAGGAAGCGATCCACCCGGCGTCGCAACTGAGACCGCCGGCGCCGAACACGCAGCAAGAGCGCCAGAGGCACTCGAACCGAGGAATACCGCGGCTGCGATCACGCGAAGGCTTAGAGAGAACGGCGTCACGCGGGCTGCTCCGACAATTTCAGTCACAATGGGCTCTTCCTGGCACGGCGGAGACGGAATCAAAACCCCGCCCCCAGGTCACCCGACCGTCACAAGACCGCCTTTCACGAATCAAAACAGCGTGGAAGCCGAATTTGCGCGAATCCAACGCTTTCGGGTTAACGGTCGTTAAGAGGAGTGTTGCGTACTCGCCACATCTGACGGCAACCGCTCGCCGCACGGCCTGTGGATGGCTGTTCGGTGTTGCAAGTGCGGCAGGTTTGCGGCTTGGTAATCAGGACATCCCCGGCTGAGGGGGCGTCTGCGTGCGGTAACAAATCGTACGTGGTCAACGAGGGGAACAATCGTCCCCAACTCTTTGGAGGTCCACACATGAAGATGGTCAAGAGCCTTCTTCTCGGCACTGCCACCGGCTTCGCCATGATCGCCGGCGCTCAGGCCGCCGATCTCCCGGGCAAGGCAGCCCCCGCTGAATACGTGCGCATCTGCGACACGTACGGCGCTGGCTTCTTCTTTATCCCGGGCACCGACACCTGCCTTCGCATCGGCGGCTTCGTCCGTGCGGATTACTCGCTCTACGTGCCGCGCACGAGCAACATTCAGGCGACTGCCGGTACTTCCGTTGGTGGTTCGCCGGTCCCCGGCACCAACCTGTCGCGCGCTGCCTTCGACAACGACTCGGCTTTCCAGTCGCGTTTCGCGCTTAACTTCGACGCTCGCTCGAACACCGAGTACGGCCTGCTCCGCGGCTTCGCTCAGTTCACGATCCGTCGTGGTGAATCGTCTGGCCTCCTCGGCTCGGGCGTGAACAACGGCTCGAACGGCAACCCCCGCATGACCCTCGCGGTCATGGATCGTGCGTTCATCCAGTTCGCTGGCTTCACGTTCGGTTACACCGCTTCGTTCTTCAACTTCTATCAGGGCGACGTTTCGATCCTGGCCGGTGGCCAGCCGACCGTGACCCGCGCTCACGCGACCAACCTCCTCGCCTACACCGCTTCGTTCGGTCAGGGCTTCTCGGCGACGGTTTCGCTTGAAGATCGCCGCACCCAGGAAGTCACCAACCTCGACCAGACCGCTGCCGGTACGGCCGCTGTCGTCGGCGGCACTGGTGCTGTTGCCGCAACCCTCGGTCTCCGTCCGTTCTCGGGCCTCTACGGCCTGACCTACGGCCCGCAGGCTCTCCCCGACGTCGTGCTCAACCTGCGTGTTGATCAGGGCTGGGGTTCGGCTCAGCTGATGGGTGCTGTCCGTCAGATCAAGGACTACGGCTACGCTGGTGTTGTCTCGACCGCTGCCGGCACTGCGCCGACCGCTGCCGCTGGTGACCGTTACGGCTGGGCCATCGGTGGTGGCATCCGCATCAACCTCGATCAGATCGCCCGCGGCGATGTGCTCTGGTTGCAGGCGGTCTACTCTGACGGCGCTCTCAGCTACGTCATCAACAACGCCAACTCGGACGGCATCAACGCCAACCGCAACAACACCTCCGGCCCGTTCAACTACTCGCAGGCTGGTGGCGTGGTGTTCAACTATCGTGATGCCGCTGTTGTCGGTGCCGGTGGTGCGGCTCCGTCGTTCGCGGCCGGTGGTTCGATCCAGACGACGCAGGCTTGGGGCATTGCCGCCGGCTTCCGTCACTTCTGGACCCCGAACGTTCGTTCGTCGATCTTCGGTTCGTTCGCCAACGTGAACGCTCCGCTCGCTTCGACCCTCCCGGACTTCCGCATCTGGACGGTCGGCGCCAACGTGATCTGGTCGCCGGTTCGCAACCTCGATATCGGCCTGGAAATGGTTTACGGCAACTCGAGCCGCACTGGTGCTAACTCCGGCGCCGTTGCTACCACGGGTGCTGTGACCAATGCCAACGGCACGATCAAGTCCTCGGACGCGAACTTGCTGACCACGCTCCGCGTTCAGCGCAACTTCTGATCTGATCCTTCCCCAACGGGAAGGTTCGAACAGGCCCCGGCGGGAAACCGCCGGGGCTTTTGTTTTTTGCTCCGGTTTCACAGCCATTTAGATTGTTTGGCCAACTGCTAACGACCAGCGTTGGTCTCGCAAGAAGCATCACCTCGAAAGTGCTCTCAAAGCCATCTTGCCATTCAGACTGATTTCTGATAAATATCGAAAATCATCAGAACACAGTCATCATGAGCACCAAAGTCCGCCATACGCCCGACGAAACCCGCACCCGCATTTTGGCGGTGGCAGAGGAGCATTTCCGGCGTGTCGGCTATGCGAAGACTGCGGTTGCGGACATTGCCGCCGAACTCGGGATGAGCCCGGCCAATGTCTATCGGTTCTTCGCGTCCAAGGGTGCGATCAACGAAGCAATTGCCGAGCGCATTCTTGATGAGAGCAACGCCATGCTGCGTGCGATCGTCGATGAGCTCAAGCCTGCCGCCACTCGACTTGCCGATATGATCTTGGCGATGCACCGCTTTAACAAGGCGCAGTTTACGACCGAGCGGCGGCTCCATGACATGGTCGAAGCGGCCATGAACGAAAACTGGGCCATCATTCAGGCCCACCATGAAGTCGTCACCGACCTGATCGCTGCGGTTATCCGCGATGGCATCATCGCGGGCGAATTCGCCGTTCAAGATAGTCACGAAGCCGCTTTGTCGTTCAAGCAGTTTCACATTCTCGTCCTCCACCCCTCGCTGATCGCGCAATGCGCGGACATGAGCCAAGAGGCCGATGTTCACCGGTTAACCCGCTATGCGCTGAGGGCGCTGCGGGCGCATGGAGGCCCCGATGCATAAGACAATGCGGTCTGTCCTGCTCTTATGTGCCGCGAGTGTGGCACTT